>JAAOYD010000103.1 GCA_018221165.1 Candidatus Woesearchaeota archaeon
TGCTTCTGTCGCTCTTTGGGCGGCTTCACACCTTTGAAGACTTGCTTGATGTTGTCGCCGCCTTCCACGTCGAAGTATTCGAAGAATTTCTCAGTCAAACGCAACGCATAGCTGCGTCCTTCTTTGTTTTTCGTAACAAATCCAAGCTCAACTAATTCTTTGATGTGTTCGTAGGCGTTTCCACCGCGCAAATCCACAACTTTGCTCTGCAACACTGTCGGCTGATTGTACGCGATAATCGCTAAGGTTTCGAGCGTAGCTCGTGACAGTTCAGTATCCGCGACGATGCGTCGCACCAGGTCGATGTGCTCGTCCTTCACGAGGAGCTTCCATGAACTGCCTTCGTTGTAGAGCTTCAGAGAAGTATCGCGCTCAGCGTAGTCCTTCTGGAGTTCCTTGAGCGCTTTCCGCACATCCTTTACTTCAACGTCGTTAAGAGCAGCAATTTGCTCTTCGTCCATGGCTTTGCCACCGCTGAAAAGGAGCGCTTCCGCTTTGTTTTTGAGACTCACAGTTCACCTCTTATGGGAGCGAGTATTTCTTGTTCTTCTGGATGATTGTGCCTTTCTCGAGGAGATTCTCAAGGAATGGTACGAGTTGCGCTGCCTGAATACCAACAATCTTCTCGAGATCCGCAGGCGTCAGTTCACCTGTCTTGAGCGCTGCGAGGATGCTGTTCTTGATGAGCGCGTTCATGCCTTTCGTGACGTGGGCGTTCACCGCTCGTTCTTCACGGAGCACGTTGCTCACTTCGTGGAGTTTCGCGAGGAGATCGTTCACCCAGTTTACGATAACGCGGCTATCGAGGGTGAGCTTGTCTGGAGAGAGTATCTCTATGCTGGCTGGCATGAAGTTCACAGCTAACCACGTGAGCACTTCCATGTTCTCTACCATGGTTTCGAACTCGCAGAAGGTGCTGAAGAGTCCGTCATCCATCTCTATTGCTTCGGCGAACTCTTCCTTGATTGCCTTGATGCGCTTGTCTTGCTTGATATTGGCCAGGTAGGATTTGATTGTCGCTTCGATGTGCTCGCGGGGCTTGCCCACCAGCTCGAAGGTGATGAGGACACGGAGCCAGCCTTCGCTGAGCTGTTCCTTAATCTGAGCTTCAGTGAGGCCTTCTTTCGGCTTAGGCTTCTCTTCCTTGTCTAGCACGACTTCGCCTTTCGGCTCTTCCTTCTTTTTCTTCCCGAAAATCATAGAAAGCTGTCACCCGCCGTGGCTTAAAAAGGTTACGCTAGAAAGACCAGTATCCAGCCGAGGACGACGAGGCCATAAATAAGGCTCATAGCGCGCGGCGTGGCCCAGGTGGCTCCGGGTAGCTTGTAGTTGCTCACTGGCCAGAAGATAGGAGTGGCAAAGAAATCTCTATCATGGGTAGGGATATCCATGAGGATGTGAAGCAGCCAACCCCACATCGGCATCCAGAAGCTGCCGGTGACTGCCAAGATAATGATGCTGATAGCGCCCCAGACGATGAGACTGTGCGTGAAGTTGTAGATTCTGCTCCATTTCTTCGCAAAACCAGTGAGTTTAGGCGGGCCCTTGAACCTTTCACCTTTGAGGAGCCCATATATCATTACAGGAAAGAAAGTAATGCTGTCAGCGATGACACCGAGCAACACCGCCCACCATACCCAGTCATAACCGTGAAAGACAAGGAGAGTCCAGAGAATGTGCGCGAAAATGTCCATTTTAGAGGTGACTAAGGAACTCCTTGTGGACCTTACCGTTCGTTACCACAACATCCATACGCTGAGACTTCCATGGTCCGTTCTTGTGGTCACTGACTGTGGCGCCTGCTTCTTCTGCGATGAGGATGCCTGCAGCCACATCCCAAGGATCGATGGCAAAGGTGACATAGGCATCTGCTCTTCCACAAGCCACCATACAGCATTCTAGTGCTGCCGAGCCAACCTTGCGGTAGTCTTTTGTCTTAGGCACCATGGCAGCGTAGGCCTTGGCCATGCGTACGTGTCCTTTGTCGCTTCCTTCGCAGGTTACGACATAGGCGTGCACAAGGTCTGCAATGATACTGACAGTGATGGGTTCACCATTGAGCGTCGCTCCCTTTCCTTTCTCCGCAACGTAGAGTTCGTGCAGAAAAGGCGCGTAGACCACGCCGAGGATAATCTCGTCATTTTGCATGAGCGCGATGCTGACGCTGAAGTAGGGGTTGCCGTTGGCGAAGTTGCCAGAGCCATCCAATGAATCGACAATCCAGGTGTATTCTGAGTTGTTGTTGATACTGCCTGATTCCTCTGCAAGGATGTTGTGCTCAGGGAATTGTTTCCTAATCATGTCAACGATAATCCTATCGCTTTCCTTGTCGTACTTCGTGACGATTTCTTTCGAGCTGCCACGTTCCTTGAGCAAAGTCTTGTCGTTCCGGAAGTTAGTGACGAGGTAATGACCGGCCAGCTTTGCCGTTTCTATAGCGAAGACCTTCATGAAGAAAGTGAACGACGCTGTGTTTTTAACGCTTGTGGAGGATGAGCCCAAGGAGGAGCGCGCCCATGATACCAAGCAGAACTGGCACTGCTACTGTTGTGGTGTCAGCGTCGTAGGCCGCGCCGGTGATAAAGTTGCTATCGGGTCGCTGTTCTTTCTCAATCTCTTCCTCTTTCTCCTCTGTTGTAGGGGTGGGTGGTTGGGGTGTTGGCTGGTGGGTAAACTTCTCAACTTTCCGTATCTCATCGGTCATCTCTAGGAGAAGCACTTGCTGCGTGAGGACGTCATCGTCTTTGACTTTCAGCAGGAAAACGTTGGGGCCTTCTTGCATAGAAACTGCTGTCTTGTATTTGTAGGAGTTCTCCAGTTCTATTTTATTTTCTTGATAATCAAGTAATCCTACAAGTTCTACTTCTACATTTCCATTTCCTTTGATGTTGGCGTAGAGATTGATTTCGTCTTTTGGTTTCGTGTTGCGAGTGTAGAATGACGTGATGATTACTGTTTCTTTTTCCTCTTCAACTATTTGTTCTTGGTGTTCTTCACTCTCTTTTCCTTTCACCCATATCTTCTCGCTCGCGCTAATTCCCAAACCTTCAATAACAACTGTGTGTTTGCCACTCCCTTCGCGCTCGTCGAGCAGTATCGGGAGAGTAACATCGTAGTCGGTGTATTTCTTCTTCGCGTACATCGTCGCGGTGCTGCTGACTTTCTTGCCATGCACGTCCTCGACAAAAGCTTTAACGCTGTACTTGCTAGTGTTTCCTTTGTAGAGGATGATGCGCGCTTTGACTTCGTCACCGAATTCGTAGCCATTCTTCGGTTCACTGAGTTTTATTTCGATGTTTGATTCGTACACCGGTTCTCTTTTCTCTCCTTTTACCACGATGAGTCTCTCGTCGCTTGTTTTGTTGTTCGTGTTGTTGCATGCAAGTAATTCTATTTCGTTCTTGAGGAGGAAGACATCGAATTCTTTGTTCGTGTGCGGTGTCCATCGCTTCTGATTGGTGTTCTCGGTGAGCGTCAGCTTCTGTAATTCACCATCGAGATCTTCTATCCAGTATCTAATACTAAACGGACTATCACCCGCATCTAATCGATTCCAGAACTTGATAGTTTCACCGTTCTCATAGTAGAGTTTCGGCTCTTTCAGTTCCAAAGAGAGTGTGATGTTACAGGGTTCAAGTGCTGGATCTATCGCGATGAACACTTGACAGACACTGTCACCGGACACGCGGCCGCAGAGCGTGTAGTTTCCTGTCTCATTCACGCGGAGTTCGCCGGTACCTGCAGTTTTCCAGCTCTTAATCGCGACCGTAAAGCTCCGATTCCACAGCAATGTATCATTCCTGCTGAGGTTGTAGGCAACCGTGACATCTATAGCGTCCATTCCTTTCGTATACTGTTCGTTCTTCACCTTGAAGAGCTTCTCGTAGGTGACACCAGTGTAGAGGCGTTCGCTGAGAAGTGACGCGAGTGAGCAGTTTACACGGGAAATACTATTATTTTGACTATTATTTTCTGCTGCGACAAAGGGAATCAGCAGGATGAGTATGAGGAATGCGTATCTCATCCACAGCCTGAAGTCTCAGCTTTAGAAATGCCTTAGGGAAGGAAAAGTAGAGGTTGAACGGGTCTGAGAATCACTTTCCTTTCTTGCCGGAGAACCGTCCGTTAATCGCATACCCGCACTTCGGGCACTTTCCGTCTTTCAGCTTCGAAGTACCACCATAGATTGGTCGTTCGATACACAACGCATCACACTTCGGACACAAGGTATCGTTGTCAACACCGCTAACATTCCCAAGATAAACATAATCAACATGTTTCTTCGCAATCTCCCGCGCTTTGAGCAAGATCTCCACTGATGTGGCGGGCGTGTCTTCCATTTTGTAGTGTGGATGGAACGCGCTGAAGTGCATCGGCGTGTCTTTCCCAACGTGCTCAACAACCCAGCGAGCCATCTTCTCGAACTCTTCCTCAGTATCGTTCTCGCCAGGGATGATTAAGTTCGTGACTTCGACGTGCACGCCTGCTTTCTTCAAGGTCATAATAGTTTTTCTGATGAATTCGTAATCCGGAACCTTGCATCGTTTCTTGTAGAATTCCTTCGTGCCTTTCATGTCAATATTCGCCGCGGAGATATACGGAATCAATTTCTTCAATGGTTCTTCCATGATGTACCCATTCGAAACAATCATGCATTCTATTTTTTCTTTCTTCGCCAGCTTCGCGATGTCTAACATATACTCGTAGAAGATAGTCGGCTCGGTATAGGTGAACGCAATGAGTTTGCAGCCGTTCTCTTTCGTCAACTCAATAATCTTTTCCGGCGACACATCGTCTTGTTCCTGTAATTCGTCGACGCGGGCTTTACTAATCTGCCAGTTCTGGCAAAAGTCACAGAACAAGTTGCAGCCGATAGTCGCGAGAGAAAATATCGGCGCACCAGGATAGAAATGATACATCGGCTTCTTCTCGATAGGGTCAACACCCATACTGCACGGCTTTGCATAGGTCATTGCGTACAATTTCCCGTCATGCACCTGTCGAACGCCACAGGCACCAATCTGCTTGTCCTTCATGACGCACAAGCGAGGACAGAGTTCACACACTATCGCGTCATCCTTCTCTTTCCAGAACAGGGCTTCGTGCATGAAAGACAGAAAGCGGACAGAATTCTAATAGTTTCCGCAAAGGATTATATAGACGAGAACCTAGAAAGAGACAATGGGCGTGGGAAAATACCTTGTCGCACCATTAGTAGTAATTGCGGCGACGATTGCATCGACTGCTATCGCACAAGAACCTCCTACTAAGACGCGACCAGTCACTATACCGGCTGCTGAATCTCAGAAAAAACTTGAGCTCGAAGTGAATAAGTCTTTCAATATCAAACATTCAACATGGCTTGATAATGTTAAAATGCCGAAGCTCAGGCATGGTGTGGATCCCTTTCTCATCAACAATGTCGATTACAAACGCATATACGGGGTCGAGCATCCGGCAGCAAGGTATACTGAAGAAACAATGCGCGCAGTCAGGGAGCTGGCGAGTGATGTTGGTGGAGAATTACTCGAAGAATACCAAGATATCTTTCCTTTCATTAAAGTCATAGAAGTCGGTCTAGAGTCAGCGAACACTGGTCTTGACAACCTCACTCCCGAAATGCAAGGTAAGAACTATCGATTCGACCCAGATTTCGAACTAAATTTCAATGTTCACGAACCCATTAAAGCTATTGCGCGATTTGATAGGCGAATAGGTGCTACCTGGCACCGTTTCGCGAGTGTAGAGCTAAGCCCTGAAAGAGTGCGTCTCTCAGTCTCAGCCCCTTTGAAACAGCTGGATATTAATTTTGGCGTTGGGTATTCTCAACGAAAGCGATGGCAGGATAATATGTACAGAACCCAATTCAACTACGAAAATAATGTGAGAAAGAAAGAAGGACTCAGTATCGTGGTAAACTGTAATCTCAGACTCGGTAGGTAGTTCTAAGCGTCGTGATAGGAAAGAACATTCTTGACGATAGTGTAAGCCCTAGGCACATCGTGGTCGTGGAGCGCGAAAGTCATCTCCGTCAGCGTACTGACGATTTCAATGATGTTCACATTCTCCCACGCAAACGCTTTGGTCAGCGCGTAGAAATAACCTGGTGTACCTAGGGCATCCTGGGGGATCTTGATGGTGACGAGACTCAAATCTTCGGTGATATTCTTGATACCTTCCTTGTTCAGCAAGTGCTTGAACGCTTTCAGGTGTTGTTTGTTGCTGATGATGGTCAGTTCGTGCAAACCTTGGGTCACGGTCAGCAACTCGCCTTGGTCGTGCTTAACATTCGTACGGTAGTCGTGAATAATCTCGAAGGCTTTCGTCGTGTTCTTGACGGTGAGCTCGAAGAGGTTGCTGCGAATCATAATCTCTGTCTGCTCGAAGTGTGGCATCTTTGGTTCGCGGCCTTCGAGCTTCTCGGCGAAGCGTCTGAGCGCCATCATCACCGCAGCGTGTCGTACGAGTCGTTTGGTGTGTTGCTGCACTTTCGGCATGAGTTCTTCAGCGACGGCACCGTAGTTCACGATGCCCCGTTGGAGCGCGTCTGACAAGAAGGGTTGCCGCAGTACTTGATCTTCGACGAGTTGGGCGATGCTGGACATGGAAACACGGAGAACTTAACACTTTTTATAGTTTTCTGTAATAATAATAACATTAAGTTATTATAACTCGAAA
>JAAOYD010000104.1 GCA_018221165.1 Candidatus Woesearchaeota archaeon
GCCCTGGTCATGTCCATCGTGAGATGGAGCGGTCCTGCCTTACCTGCGGTAATGAAGGGAAGGTTGATTTTTGTGCCGGTCTTGCTGCTCAGCTCAATCTTTGCCTTCTCTGCCG
The DNA here is from genome assembly GCA_018221165.1 of Candidatus Woesearchaeota archaeon. GTDB lineage: Archaea > Nanobdellota > Nanobdellia > Woesearchaeales > UBA525 > UBA153. The sequence continues at coordinate 116 of JAAOYD010000104.1, forward strand.
CTTCTTTGAGGCGTTGATGACTGGTCGCGTCGTCGCGCAGGTCGATGCCTTGTTCCTTCTTGAAGTTCTCTGCCATCCAATCGATGAGCAGTTCGTCAATATCGTCTCCGCCGAGCTTGTTGTCGCCGCTTGTTGCTTTGACTTCAAAGACGCCGTCGCCGAGTTCAAGAATGCTCACATCGAAGGTACCGCCGCCGAAATCGAAGACAAGTATGGTGTGGTCGTGGCTTTTTTCGAGACCATAGGCTAAGGATGCCGCTGTTGGTTCGTTGATGATGCGGAGTACTTCGAGACCGGCGATCTTGCCTGCGTCTTTTGTCGCTTGTCTCTGGCTGTCGCTGAAGTAGGCCGGTACTGTGATGACTGCTTTCTTGATTTTCTGTCCCAAGTAGGCTTCTGCGTCAGTCTTCAATTTCTGAAGAATCATCGCGCTGATTTCTTGGGGTGAGTAGTTCTTATCCCATATCTTGATCTTGTGGTCTTCACCCATGTGTCGCTTGACACTTCTGGCTGTGTGCTCAGGGTTTGTGATTGCTTGGTTTTTCGCGACCTGACCAATGAGCCGTTCACCTTCTTCAGTGAGGCTCACGACGCTTGGTGTGGTACGTTGCCCTTCAGCATTGGGGATAATTGTTGCCTTGCCGCCTTCGAGCACTGCGACGGCACAATAGGTTGTGCCCAGGTCAATGCCGATGACTTTTTCCATTTGAGTATCTTTCTTGTTTGCCATATCTATCACCTTGTGACTTTGACTTTCGCTGTTCTGAGGACCCGTCCTTCCTGTTCATAGCCTTTCTGCAGGACCTCAAGTATCATTCCTTTCTCTTTTCCGTCCTCAGCTAGCATGGATTCATGCTTGGCTGGGTCGAAGATGCCTTTTGTGTTGATTTCTGTGACGCCGTGGTAGCTGAGAAGCTCCTTCAGCTGGGCGTAAATGAGCTCCATTCCTTGGTAAAAGCTATCTTTCTGCTTCGCGTTGGAAAGTGCAAGCTCATAGTTGTCGATAATTGGTAAGAGTGATGCTATAACATCGCCACAGGCGTATTTCTGCGCGTTCTCCCTGTCTTTCTCACTACGGCGCTTGTAGTTATCGAATTCTGCTTGGAGGCGCTGGAGTTGCGCCAGAAGGTCTTCTTGTTCCTTTTCCGGCGCTTGCTCTGCCTGTTCTGTCTTTTTCTTAGCCTTTCCCATAGTCTCACCAATGTTGTTGACTTAAAGTCAACCGAGATGTGATAATATGAACTACTATTTAAGAGTTTTGTTTAAGATGAAGGAGAAGTGTTTATTCAGGCTCAAAAGCGCGTTTAATTGCTTCTGCACCCCAACCAGCATTGACCAGTACTTGCTTAATCTCCTCGTCACTCTTCTTTGCCTCGCGTTGCGTTTCGATGTAGGCCACAAGCTTAGCGTTGCGGCCAGTGAGGTCGCCCAGGAGCGCGGTAATCAATCCTTCGTCCCAGCCGGCTGAGACCAAGCTCTGCTTGATGACACGGTCGCTGTAGCCCTTATCGAGCTTTTCTTTGAGGAAGACGAGTACATGCTCGTAGTCGTCGTGAGGAAGCATACCACGTTTCGCTAAGTATTGTGGTCTGAAGTCATCGATGACCTGTTCTATGACATCTTTGGGCCAACCGCTCTTTTCTAAGTGCGCCGCTATCTCCTCACGGGTGTGGCCATGCCTGAGCTCCTTATCCACATAGTCATGGACTTGGTCAATAGGGTCCTTGAGTGCCTCCTCATCAATCTCTGCGATGCCAATCATAGGTGTATGTTCCACTTCACCTTTGGCAGCAGCTTCATTCACTTCTTGGATCTTACGACGGTAGTCGTAGGCGTAGTAGCCACCTAATGCTCCGCCGATAATAAGGACGACGATGAGACTGAACCAGGAAGTCTTGAAACGCTTGGTTTTAGATGTAAAAGTGGAGGAGCCAGTATTCACCGAATCGGGTTCTTCTTCTGGTGGAGCAGTGACGTCACCAGTAATCTCGTTTGGTGGTTGCGTAGTTGGTTGCGGCACCACTACATCAGGGGCGGGTACTGCAATGGAAAACATACTCATCCCGGGAGGTGTGGCGAGGAAACGGTGTTCGCCGTCGACTTTACCAAGATAGCTAGTTGGAGCCGCTTCCCAGTTGCTGTTGTGGTAGCGGTAGAGCTTTACGTCTTGAGCGTTCACACCTTGAAGCGTGTCATCAGTGATGGTGAAGTTGATGGTCACGTCTGTTATTTGGTCGGGGTCGATACCGATGTAATCGATACGTTCGTACCCGACAGAGTCCAGATCTGTCCCTACTGCGGGTACTGTTTCGCAGGCGATGGTCAGCACATGACTCAACTTGAAGGTAACGCCGGTGTGATTCGTGAGAACTTTGAATGTGACCTTCTTGAACATGAATTGGTTGGAGAAGCTCTTCAGCGTGTAGGTCTCGCCAGGCATCAGTATATCGAAGATGTGGCTTGTACTTGGATTAGAAATAAAACAAGAGTTTGCGCCGCCACCTGATCCGCCTCCTCCACCGCCTCCTCCGCCACCACCGGTATCGCCGCCATAGAAGGTGACACTGATACCATTCGGGTCTGCACTGGTGACTGTTACAGTACCTGTTTGTTCAAGACGCGAGTCGATAGGTGCTGCCAACACTAAGGGGAGTGTGACCAGCAAGAGGAGAAGAAGCAATCGTCGCATGGGATCACCCGATGACGCCGAATCCATAACTGCCAGTGTACGTGCCCGGAATGAGTTGCGGGTAGGGGGTAATAGTAAGTATGAGTCTCGAGCTCTTCAAGTCATTACTGATGTCCATCTCGACATAGCTCGGGATACCTGAGGCAGCACCAAGAGTAATGTTTCCCGCGCCAGCGTAGGAGGTTACTTCACTCACTGAGGCGTTTTGAGAATTCCCTGTTAATCTCGCGAAGGCGATGTTGAACGGTGAACCGAGATTGTCCAAGTCAAGGAATGCGGCTACTTTGCTGCCGGCTCCGCTCTTCACTGTGACATCGAAGCCGAAGGTAACGTCGCTGCCGCCAATGTTTGCCTCGCCGTAGGCTGAGCCGACCATTGCTGTAATCATCATTGGTTTGCTATCCCAGGTCGCGTTGATGGTCGTAGTGGCACCAGTTGAGTTCGTTGCGGTGATGTTGAGCGTCCAGTTGCCAACAGGGAGATAGAGTGCGTTGTAGTCATAGTCGAGGTTCCAATTACTCGCGTTGAGCTGTGTGAAGTTCCAGGTGGCGTTCGCCCAGGTGTCAGTGCCGTTGCTAATCTCGAAGCTGATATCTGTTGTGTCGTTGCTGAAGTCAGCGTCAAACCCGAACGCGCCTGAATAAAGCGTGTCGCCAGTGACGTCGTTCACAATGAATGGTCCTTCTGATTGGATGTCAGTCCAATTCAAAGAAGTATCTGTGAGGAGAGAAATTGGTGTGTACTGATCAAAGTAATCGTGCAAGGTAAGGTAGTAGGTGGTCGCGTAGTTCGCGCTCGTGAAGGTGATGTTCGGCTGGACGCGACCGTTCGCGTCGGTGAAGTCAGTCCAGAGGTGAGTAGGTCCCGTCGGTGAGGTCTTCAGTGTGACGTTGAGGCCACTGCCAACAGAACCGCTGGATTCGTTGGTGAGTGTAACAGGATAGACGCGGACGAGGGATTGGTTGACATCTACAGTTCCAGTTGATTGTATGCTGACGTTTCCAGTCAAGGTTGCTATGTTGTTCCCTGTCAGGATTCGGCTTGAACTGTATGTACCACCGACATAGGAGTTGCTATGATATATGGTATCAAAGTTTGAGTTGCTATTTAGTTCAAGGGTACTAACGACGTTATTATTGCTGATAAAGTTTATCGTCCTATTACCGAACAAGTAAAGATAGTTGAATGTTGTGTTCGTAACGTCTGCAGTTCCACCATCAAAAAGATATCCATCTTCAATTGTACAATTAGCAATGGTGGCGCTACTTGTAGTGAAATTACCATCACTAAAAGTTGTACCAAACCAAACACTTCCTGTGACATTGCTGTTCGTCAACACGACAGTGCCATCAGCACTAACCACTCCTTCGACATTCGAGTTATCAACGATGAGGTTACCATCATGAGTGACCAATAAACCGATAGTATTAGACATAATCACGTTAGTGAGTGTAATCTGGGCATTGCCTGTTCCATCTATCGTCGTTGTCGTAACTGAATCCATATACATGTTGGAAGCATTCAAACTGGCATTCAGCCCAACAATACTCAATCCGGAGGAGAAGTTAGAATTAGTAATAGTTGCTTGTTCACCATTTGTCACATAAAGAAGCGCTATAGCAATGAGCTCTGAATCTGTAATGTTTAGGAAATCATAATTGTACACATCCCAGATTATAGTATTCGATAGAGACGCATTTGTGATTGTGATGTTAACTCCTGTGGATTGATTGCCGCCAAGGTTGAGGTAGCGATAAGCTCCAAGTGCTGAGAGGTTAAGGTTCTGCATGTTTAGTGTAGCTTGGTGTAGGAGATTAATTGTTCCATAGTAATCAGCATTATCACTAACAGTAAATGTTGATGTGTTTGTTACGTTGAAACTCGTTGCGTCAATCGTCGTCCCACTCGTGATGGTAAGGCTCGCTGTATCTTCGATGATGACGCTGCCTGTGATTGTGATGTTGCCAGCGTTACTGCAGATGACGTTGTCTGTACTGTTAATGAGCCAATCTCCATTCGCTGGCGGGTCGCAATTGTCTGCCTGGTAGGTCAATGGCGTATCTGTGAGAAGCTTGAAGCTCTGGTTTTCATTCGTTTGATCGGGGAGCCAAATGTAGAAGGTGTCGTTGTAGTTCGTGCTGTTGAAGGTGACGTTGAAGTCGACGCGACCATTCGCGTCGGTGAGTCCAGTCCACACTATTGTGGTGTTGTCGCTGATGTTGCTGAGGATAGTGACGTTCTCGCTCGCCATCGCTCCGCCAGTATCGTTCGTGACAGTGAGCGGGTAGACACGAGTTATATCATCGGTGCCGAACGTGTCTGCTTCACTCTCCGAGAATGTGACATTGCCACTCATAATTGCATCTCCCCATGTCGGAACTATGGAGATGTCTACTGCAGAGATGTTATTGGATCCTCTAAGATGAAAAGTAAATCTTCCATCGACAGTAAGTTGGCTGGTTACATTAATATTCTCTATGTAAGGTTGGAATGTTGGGTTAGTAGAATAATAAAAATAGAGGCCTTTGAGTTCAGTTCCTGAAATGAAAAGTATCGGGTCGATACCTGTCATTAAGACGCTCACCCAGCCGATATCCGAATTAGTGATTGTAGTGTTGGCGTATTCTCGGAGCGAGACGCTATAGTTCGCATTGACATTGTCGATGATGGCCTTGCCATCATCATACACAATCACATAGGTGTAATTGCTCCAGGAAAGGGTAGTATTAGCGTAGAGGAAGGTGCCATTGAAGAC
>JAAOYD010000012.1 GCA_018221165.1 Candidatus Woesearchaeota archaeon
CAAAAACTGGCGACGAAGGCACTGAGTCCAATTGCGCTCCAGAAACTCTTATCTTTCTTTGCTTCCATACAGTGTTAAGAAACAGCGCTGCTTAAGTATCTTTGCTTGAAGGGTTCATGGTTTTCTCGCTGCGTAGAGGCATTGCCTCGGTGTCGTCAGGAACCTTCCGAGTTCTGCGGTCGTGCCCGACCCAGGGAGCAAATCAACAACATTTTCGAGTTCCAGCCCTGCTTGTGATAGGGCATCAGCATATGTTGCTCTGCTCCAGAAGACGTCGTTGACAGGTAGCACTTTGCCTCCTGGAAGCGGGAGGTCAATATCGTAGATTTGGCCATCGACAAGCATCCGGCCTTGCGTAGCGACTTCCGATTCCCAGAACGAGCTAGCAAGATCGGTGAAGAGGAGCGGAGCTCCTGGTTGTAGCACCCGCTCAAGTTGCTGGAATGTCGCATAGAACTTCTCGCGTTCTTCGATATTAATAGTAGTCATGTTCATGATCGTCGCATCGATTGAGCTGTCTCCGACAGTGCGCATGACGCTGATGTCACCGATATGGTACTGGGTTCTGAAAGGGATATGGTTGTGGCGCAGTGCATAACTGAGCATGGCTATCGAGCGGTCGACGCCGATGACTCTTGCACCCTGTTCCGCAATGGCGCGGGTGAGATGGCCTGGTCCGCAGCCTGCGTCGAGGATAACCATGCCTTCCTTAGGTTCGAGGAGTGTCAGGAGCGCAGGATAGGTGATGAACTTGTTGAGAGGTGGCAGCTTAGCGTATTCGCTTACGACGGCATTGTCTGCGTAATCGGTCGTTGGCATGCGGATTCGATAATAGAGAAGTATTTAACTACTTGCTGGTGGATTATTGATTTATTTCGGGCACGAACGCCTCTTGCTTCAGTTCTTCGAGAATATCAAATTCTTTGAGTTCCTTCGGTTTCAGTTCGTGCTTCAATTCCTCCCTGAAGTCCTCGAGCGCATTCACGTCGGGGAAGAGCGCATCGACGAACGCGTCGTAGGCGTCCACTCGATACAGGTTGTTCACGGCACTGTGCTCTTTCAGCCAGGTCAAGGCCGCTTTTCGGTCCTTGGTTCGCACAAGGAACTTCTTCCGCAAAGGAAAGCCAAGCTTCTTGAAATCAGGCAAACAAGCATGCTTGAGTACGACGTGCTTCTCGAGATGGTTGAAGTAGTCGAACACAGTGCTCGTCGCGATGCCGGTCTTCCTGCTGATTTCTGCGAGGCTCATCCGAGCATCTCCTCGGAGCTCTGCGAGAATGGCGAAGTGCTTCTCTGTCAACATAAGTATCTCCAAGCCGTCTGTTTTAAAGAAGCTATCTGCTGGTCTGTCGGAAGGGCTCCAACTGTGACCAGGGTTTTTCCAGGCACTGGTCAACCACACGGAGCGTTTTTAAAGCAGTTTCTCGTCGAGAACTCCATGCTAGAACAGAGTTTTATCTTCCTTGACCGGATATCTTCCACCACTGAACGGAGATTATGGGAACAGGGCGTTAATGATTGGAAAAAATTCCGAGAACAAGAGAAGATTTCCGGTCTTGGCGAAAAAAGGAAAAAATACTACGAACAGAAATTACTTGAGTGTGGGGCTGCGTTGAAAAACAAGAACCTTCAGTACCTCTCACAGACACTTCCGAAGCGCGAGCACTGGCGTCTCTTCCCGCTGTTCAAGGACACAGCGCTCTATGTTGACATCGAAACCGCGGAGCGCTACGGCGACATCACTGTCCTCGGTGCCTGGGATGGCACACACTATTACAGTTTCGTCAAGGGCTGCAACTTGGATAAGGATTTGGTGAAAGAACTCTTTTCCCGATACAAACTCTTCGTCACCTTCAATGGTTCATCTTTCGACCTGCCCATAATAGAAAAATTCTTTGGAGGGGTTTTACCTCCTGCTTATCTCCACATCGACTTGCGTCATGTCTGCGCTCGCATCGACCTGCG
>JAAOYD010000105.1 GCA_018221165.1 Candidatus Woesearchaeota archaeon
GGATATATATGTCCGTCCGTATAGGTTACGGCGTATATATTCGGAACAATTGTTTGTATTTAAATGTTTCGGAACTCATGTTCCTAGTTACCCTATTAACAACAACACAACCCGAAGAGATATTTAAAGCTATTGATTCCATTCTTCCGACGACAAAACAGCGACGGAAATGCCAAGAACTTACTGTCAAGCGAGCTTGAAGTAAACCCGGCGATTCTGCTTTCCCTTGTTTTCCGCCTTCATGAACTCTAGCTTGCCAATCTCCTTGATGTCCTTGACATGCGTGCCACCGCAAGCCTGCCGGTCTTGTTCTTCAATTTCCACAACTCTGATATCCTCATGCTCTGGAAGGCCTTTCGCGAGACCAGCGAGCGCGGGCTCGTCGAGCGCTTGCTCATGCGTGACGACCTCGAATTTCATCGGTGCTCCTTTCTCGATGAGCGTGTTCGCTTCGTCAATGATGCTCCGGAACATCTCAGGATCAAACTGTTCGAGACTGAAATCAATACGTACTTTCTCCGGTGAAAGTTGATTTCCAGTGATTAAGGCGTTCGTCTTGTTCCTGATGAGCGCGCTGACCACATGCGCAGCAGTATGTAAACGCATGAGGTGATAGCGACGTTCCCAATCAAGCGAGACTTCGACCTCATCCCCTGGAGCGAGGCCTTCCTTATCGACTTCGTGGCTGACTTCGTCGAACTTCTTCGCGAAGACAACTTTGTATTCTTCGTCGCCTTTCTTGATGATGCCCTCGTCATGCGGCTGACCTCCACCCATCGGATAGAAATAGGTCTCGCTGAGCGTGACGAACTTGCCGTCCTTCACATCCTTCACGGTTGTTTTCCATTCCTTAACGTATGAATCTTCGAGATGCTTCATCATAATCACCTTTTATTGCAGCAGGCTCGGCGCGAACACCAAGAGGATACCAATAACGATGAGGAGGATGCCGCCGACAAGCTTGCATGCCTTCATGTACTTCTCACTAAATGTGCTGCTTACCGCAAACGCTGCGAGCCCAAAAATTATGAAGTCATCGAGCATGAAGAAAAGGACGTACAGGAGGATGTAGAGGTAATGTTGTAGTGTGTTGATGCCACTGAGTGCCAAGACCTGCGTGAAAATCGCGGGAAGGGCTGCGCTGCACGCGAACTCAATGCTGTTCACAACAAATGCGAGGACGATGATACCCGCAACCGTGCCCCATGTGAGCGGACTCTTCACAATGTTATCAATCCTACTTATCGTCTTCTTGCGTGAACCAGCATCAGTCACTTCACACACGAGCGGACCTTTAGATTCAACAAAGGACTTGAGATTGAGAATGCCAAAAGCTAAGGCAGCGAGACCAATCGCGAGAGTAAGAGGACGAGTGTAGCCAAGGAGAAGGAACGCATTGAGCCACGCAGTCATAAAGAGAAAATACAAGATACCAGATGCGAGGACGAAGCTCCCAACGAGTAGCCAGATTTTGCGCTTGTCATTGAGGGTGATGATGATGCTGATGAGATATACCAAGACCCACATGGCGCACGGGTTAAAACCGTCGACAAGCCCAAGGATGATCGCGAGCGTAGGGAGGCTGTAGCTCAGGACATCTATCTCCCCAAGGAACGGGACTATTACGATACTGTTGAACGCTCCGTTGCCTTTAACACCTTCACCACGAAGGAAAGCCTCAAGCGACTCCTGTATTGCAATGCCAATTCCTTCACTATACCCTAAGAAATGTTTCTCATCGATAATTGTCAACGGCACACCCAATTCAGATTCAGGAATGCCCAGTTCTTTCGCCTTCTCGCGCATCACAGCGACTTCAGCAAGGTTTGAGGTGTCATGATAGACAAACTCAATGTCACGCTCCGCCATCAACGACTCCATAAAAGGCTTCTGTTCCTCGCAATGCGGGCAATTAGGATGAAAGAAGAAATGTAACTCGCCACCAGATTCTGCAGCAGCAGGAGGCTTAAGCAGGAGAAGCGCAATCCACAGGATGACCAACCCAAGCACGAGGTAGCGCTTGAACAGGTCTTTCCAGATACCTTTCAGGATATCCTTCATATGGGCCCGGCCGGACTCGAACCGGCGACATCCGCCTTGTGAAGGCGGCGTCATAGCCACTAGACCACAGGCCCAAACTTGTTTTGGCCCCGAGAGAGCTGTGCTCAACCATGGGCCCGCAACAGAAGTGGACGAGAAGGCGGTTTTTAAAGGTTGCTGCCGAAAAGCAGCAACCTCCGAACGCTAGTGAGGAAGCTATCTGCTTTTCGTCACGCCGACACGGGTGCAGAACCTGCTTACAGGACATGTCGAGCATCTTGGCGAGATAGGAGCACAGTGGTTCTGACCAAAGGTGACAAGAAGCTCGTTGTAGCCAATCCAATGACGTTTCGCGAGCTTTTTTCTTAGGGCTTGCTCAGTTTCATCAGGGTTCTTTGTCTTGACATAGCCGAAACGGTTACTAATACGATGAACATGCGTATCGACACACATCGCGTGTTTCCCGTATCCCTCAATGAGGACGAGGTTGGCAGTCTTACGGCCGACACCCTTCATCTTCACGAGCTCATCGATCTCGTCAGGGACGACGTTGTTGTAGTCCTCGAGAATAGTTTTTGCCAATTCCTTGATTGTCTTGGCTTTTGTTTTGTAGAATCCTGCAGGGTAGATGAGTTCTTGTATTTGTTTTTCAGTGAGTTTTAGTGTTTCTTGAGGAGAGTTTGCCTTCTTGAACAAGCGTTCTGCAGCTTTCCACGTTACTTCATCCTTGGTGCGCAAGGAAATGATGGTTGAGATGAGAACGTGCCACGGCGAGTGATGATTACGCGCGACGAGTGTCACCGCAGGAACCTTGTATTGTTTGTTGTGTTTCTCAATCAACGAGATGACGCGCGCGACATTGTGGTTTGTGATAGGCATGAAAGAATGAAAAGAGGTGATTTTAAAAAAGTGCGCTTGCTACATCAGCGTATGACTGATAATATCGAGTTCACACTTAGGAAATATGGCAAGCGCTTCGGCACCTGGTTACGAGAGAAATTGTTCGGCGCGCCATACGATGAGGCGATGATTGACCCTGAGGTGCTTGAGGACATCTGCGTTCTGGCAAAGAGCGCAGCTCCAAAAGAGATGATTGCATTCCTTACTGGCGATATTCGCAGGGAGAAACACGGCAAGAAGACGCATCGTGTTCTTATCATCAACGGGCTCTACATCAAAGGCTACTACGCCAACCACAACAGCACGAGTTTCTCACTCCACGATCTACCATTACTTGATGTCTATGGCACCGTACACTCACATCCAGGACACAGCAATCGACCAAGCAGAGCTGATAAGCAACTGTTCAGCAGGTACGGCTGGTTCCATATGATTATCTGCGCTCCCTATCAAACAAAAGATATAGCAGTGTTCAATAAATACGGAGAAAAAGTCGGGGACGCTACCGGCGCCGCTTCGCGCTCTTCGCACTCTTCACACTCTTCTTATGCGTGACTTTGCGGGACGCGCTCACCTTCTGCTCAGCCCGAGGATGAGCTTGCACCTCAATAGGTTCAACGCGCCGCTGTGACTTACGCAAGTAGGTATTTACACCGCTCTTCTTGCTGAAAAACTTCATCGAGTGTGTGACCCGAGCGACCCTGGAGAGACGTACAATCTTGAGAAAGCCAAAGATGCCCGGTATAGGAATCGCAGCGACGATGTCAATCCAACAATTCTTGAAGAATGAACCAATGCTGTCCTCATGCTTGTACAGGACAACGAGGTCAATGACGAAGACTGCAATAACAAACCATTCAAGCACGTTGAACACTTGCTGAGCACCCTGCGGCAGATTATAGATGGGTAAACCAAGGAGAATGATGATGAAAGTGATGCAGACAGCAAGGAAGACAATGAAGTACCACACCTTTAGTTTCTTCGGGAGATCCCAATCATCAATCTCAGCGGTACGCGCAGCCATATTTTCCACAGGCGTAACGTGGTAGTTCTGGCTACCAAACTCGAGGATGGTCTTAATCGCGATGCCCAAAGCCATGCTCCCAACGAACGCGACCGCATTCTGGAAGAAGTGCGTGAGTCCACTCAGCATAGGGTCGCCAGCGAAGAGCACGTTGAACGCCATAATGACAATAAGGAAAGCGCTCGCGCTGACAAGGAAATGATGCTCCTCATCCTCAGTGATATTGAGCAGGCCAGCAAAGATGCCCAGAAAGATAAGCGCGATGTACACTAGACCACGTACATCCTCAGTGACCAGAAAGGCTCCATCGAGCACACACAACAACGCACCAATGATGAAGAAGTACATTCCGATGCGCGTATAGACGTTCATAGGGGCTTCCTCAGCACATGCGTTTATAAATATTTCTTACTATCGTCGGGAGAAGAGAGTGTAATCGACAGCAACCTTTATAAAAGGGTCATCGTTTTCGCGCACTCATGGCAAAACTCAGGAAGGCTTCAGCCTACCGTTTAGTCGAGCGTCCGTACACTCGGAAGAGCAAGTACCGAGCGAAGAGCTTCGTCCGCGCGAACCCTCAGAACCTCGTCGTCAAGTTCGAGATGGGCGACACAACAAGGAGTTTCCCATGCAAAGTTATGCTGCAAAGCAAGGAGCCTGCCCAAATTAGGCACAACGCTCTCGAATCGGCGCGCAAAAGCGCGAATAAGCTCCTCGAGACCACACTCGGAAAGAAAGCCTACCGCTTTAGGATTAAAGCATTCCCACATCACGTTCTCCGCGAAAACCCGCTCGCTTCTGGCGCTGGCGCCGACCGTATGAGCACAGGTATGAAGATGAGCTTCGGCAAGAGCATCGGATTGGCTGCGCAAGTCAAGAAAGGCCAGACTATTCTCGAAGTGGAAGTCGACAAGAAGGACTTGGCTACCGCACAACTCGCTTGTGAACGAGCCAACCACAAATTCGCCCGTGGAACACGAATCGTCATCGAAGGCGACTAGAGGAATTCATCCTCAAATATCTCAGTTATTTGTTTCTTCAAGTTCTCAACATCAATGACAGAATCTTTCTTCTTCCTGAACTTCTGAACAAGTTCCTTCTCAAGAATATCCGTTTTGCTCAGATAGACGACAATCTCCTTTCCATACTTTCCGAGCGTCTTTTCGAGGCGTTCTTGATCCTCGACGGGGTATTCCTCAGTGAGGTCGTAGATATAGACAATCATGTGGGCTGCGTATTTCATGGCGAGGTAGGCTTGCTTTTCGATAGGATTCATCTTCTCTAGGCGCGCGAGCGTGCCAGGAGTATCAATACACTGGATTTTGTTGTGTCGGTATTCAAACGAACCAGCGTTGAGGGTTTTCGTCGTAAACGCGTACTCGTCTATTTCGGCCTTCGAGCCTGTAAGTTTGTTTAAGAGAGTTGATTTGCCGACGTTCGGGAAACCAGCGATAGCAACAGTGAACGCTTCGGGTTTGATCGCGGGAAAATCACGCATTATTTTCCTGGCCTTCTCGAGATACAGCAGTTGCTTATCGACGCGTTTCACGACACTGCTGACACGACCAATTGCCTGACGCTTGAGTGCAAGGAGATGCTTCTTGTCTTTTGCGCTTGAGAATGTCTTGCCGAGTTCGCCGGCGAGCTTATTGGTATTTCTCGCGGCAGTAGCGACGCTGGCGAGGCTTTGCTTGAGTTTGTCAGTGTCAAGCGTCTCATCGATAAGGCGAGCGTAGAGTTCTGGGAGCGCGTCGATACTCGGGAAGCTCTTGACGATACGCGAGAGGGTAGCCCCAGCTGATTTAGCGATGGCCTTGAGGCGCTCCTGCTCGAGCTTTCCCTGGCGCTCAAAGTGCGTACCGCGCTTCAGCTTTGGCTTGTACTCAGTCGCGTGTTTTCCACCGCGCTTGAACGCCACATCGATAATCATCGTCGACGTATCAACAGGTGGGATATTCTGGAAGTTCATGAGGAGAGAAGAATGGGAGGGGTTTAAAAGTATTGGCGTCATGACCAGTAGTTCATCTCGCTGCGAGCATCCCGTGCGTCGCTCTTGCACCGTATACAATAATCGACTGGCGCAGTCGAGATGCCAGCTCGCATAATGCATGAGGCCTTTGCGTCGTCGTGGGTTCCACCGAAATCGACAATGTATGGTTTCTCAATGAGTTCCCCTGACTCAATGTCTGCGACCTCGAGGAGGTCATGATGGCCCAGGAGACCAAAAAGGTGCCCAAGTTCATGACGAAGCGTGTAGCGGAGCAGCTCAAGACCCAAAGGTGAATTCTCCATCGGGACGACGACAGTCCCCTTGATTGCGTCAGTCATACCACCTGTCTGCCCGAGCTGTCTCGGAGCGAGATAGCTGTTTGAGGGGATGCGTGCAGGGACTATATAGATTGAAGAACCGCGACCGGCAGCCTGACCTATAAGCTTCGTATAGGCAATAACGCCTTGCTGGTCGACGAAGCCTGACAGCTGTGCTGTCTTGAAATTAGCCGAGTCCATCGGAACGAAGAAATCGTCAAGTGACTTGTAGAGCTCTGATTCGACAATCTGACGGGCGTCAGCAGTCACCCCTTTGCCAAGGATGACCCGCGTGTCCTTTGCATCATACCACAAAGGCTTCTGTGAACCAAACCGTTCATGCAAGATAGTGTTGCGAACCGATTGCCAACCAGTCCGTCCGAAGCGATGCGTATTCTCATCCATAGATTGTTTTAAGCAACAATGATTTATAAGGTTTTCTATTATTAACCACTTATAAGTAGTGTATATTTTCCTGGAAAAAGAAGGGTATCTTTATAAAGGAATCACTGTTCTCAGGCAGAAGCTGAGTTACCCCAAAGGGGCGCGGCGCGCCGTGA
>JAAOYD010000106.1 GCA_018221165.1 Candidatus Woesearchaeota archaeon
TTCAAGTCTTGGAGTTCTTGCTTTATTCCTTCAAGTTCGCCGAGCAGTTTCTTGTTCTGCATTTCTAAGAGGACTTCAATTTTCTGCGTGTATAATTCTCCTTGATCCATATTCAACCACCATTTGTCTGTAAGAAGCGTGCCATGCTTTGGTTGCCAGCAGCGTCATAGCACCGGATAGCAATTTGTGTTTGTCCAGCCTGGGCACACATTCCGCCGAGCGCGTTGAGCCGTTCATTATCACCTGCAGCATGATAGGCATTGAACGCGGCGAAATAGTTACGTTCCTTGACGCAATAATCACCAGCAGTCATTAAACCGTCAGTGTTCTTCGTCGAGGTAAAGATTTCAACAGCAAGTTCATGCTTGCCACGGTCGAGACATTCAAAACCGACACGTTCGAGACTTTCTCTATTATCAACAAGCTTGAACGCTTCCATGGCCTCGCGGAACTTATTACGTGAGAGGCAGCGCTGTCCAAGAGCAAGAAGTCGTTCTTCAGCAGCCGCAAGCTTGTAGCACTTGAGCGCTTCACCAAGTTGGCCCATGAGTTCATATTGTTCACCGACACCGCAGATACGCATGCGGTCGGTCGCGAGAACGAAGGCGTTCAGCGCGTCCTTTAACCGCCCTTTACGCAATTGCTCATCACCATAGGAGACTTGCAATTGCTGGCGCTGCTCGCTAGTTAGCATGCTCAGGTCAGCGTTGTTAAGGCCTTTCTCGAGAACAAACGGGAGTAGCTGCTTGATGCTCGTGTCCAGTTCCTGGCGTCGCGCTTGCTTCTGCAACACTTCTTGGCTGGCCGCAGCCATGTTGTTCACAAGCTTCTGCATAACGATATCCATCTTCAGACCTTACTCCACAACATCAATGCCGAGGTCGTCGCCCAAATCCTTGCGCGCCGCCTGCTTCTCTGCAGGTGATTCCTTACCGAGGAGCCATGGGCTCTTCACGCCAGTAATGATGGTCATGACTGTCATCTTGCCTTGCATATTATCATCAACACGCGCTCCCCAAATGACGTTCGCGTCTGCGTCCATCTCTTCGGTGACGAGTTCTCCTGCACGTGCTACTTCATCAAGCGTCATGTCAGGGCCGCCTGTGATGTGAATGATGGCACCATGCGCACCCTCATAGGAAATCTCCAAGAGAGGATTGCTCAGCGCGCCTTTGACCGCTTCATCCACGCGGTTGTTCGTGTCGCTTGAGCCAACTCCAATGGCAGCAACACCACCACTCGTCATCACTGCTTTCACATCAGCGTAGTCGAGATTGACGAGACTGGGCACAGCGATGATTTCAACGATGCCTTTAATCATAGTACTGACGAGCTCGTTCGCAACTGCGAATGCTTGCTCAACAGGGAGGTTGCCTGCAATCTGCACGAGGCGGTTGTTATCAACGACGATAACTGTGTCACAGGCGTCGCGGAGCTGCTGCAGACCGAATTCTGCCTTATCGACGCGAGCGCGTTCAATTTTGAATGGCATCGTGACTGTGCCAATGACTATTGCACCTGCGGCCTTTGCTACATCAGCAATGATTGGTGCGCTGCCAGTGCCTGTGCCGCCGCCCATGCCTGCGCAGATGAAGCACATATCGACATTGCTCAGGGCTTGTTTGATATCTTGGATATTCTCTTTTGCGCTTTCAGCACCCTTTTCAGGATAACCGCCTGCGCCAAGTCCTCTCGTCACGTTCTGGCCAATGAGAATCTTCTTGTCCGCAGCAGTCATATCAAGATGCTGCTTGTCCGTGTTGCACGCCAGAATCTCGGCGCCTTGGATGCCCTTATTATAGAGCCAATTTGTCATGTTGCAGCCTGCTCCGCCACAACCAATCACTGAGATATGTGCTTGTCCTACATCAGGAGCTTCATTCATAGTACCACCTTTGTCGCAACGCCAGAAAGAACTGTGCATGTCCTCTCACGCTTTATAAGTAATTTATACCCACAACTAATATATAAATCTTTCTATTTGTATACAAATGTGTATACTGGTGCTTCATCTGATATTTAGGAGAAGAGCGGTTCTGGAACAAGATTTATCCACGGAAAGATGGGAGTATAATCACCGATATCTTTAAAAAGGAACCTGGGTTTTCCGCGCCCACTAGCATTCATATAATGCTCGATAGGAGGGAACCCTATGGCAAAGGAAAAAACACACATTAACCTCGTGTTCATTGGACACGTCGACCACGGTAAGAGTACCACCGTTGGCCGCCTCATGTTTGACAGCGGCAACATCAGTGAACAACAGATGCGCAAGCTCAAGGAAAAGGCACAGGAACTTGGTAAAGCAGGTTTCGAGTTCGCCTATGTCATGGACAACCTCAAAGAGGAGCAAGAGCGCGGCGTCACCATCGATCTCGCACACAAGAAGTTCGAGACCGACAAGTACTACTTCACCATCATCGACGCTCCGGGCCACAAGGACTTCATCAAGAACATGATTACCGGCGCCAGCCAAGCTGACGCTGCAGTTCTCGTTGTTGCGGCGAACGACGGTGTGAACGCACAGACGCGTGAGCACGCCTACCTGAGCAAAGTGCTCGGCGTCCAGCAGATGATTGTTGCAGTCAACAAGATGGATATCAAGGGTGTCGAGTACGCAGAAGCGAAGTACACTGCAGTCAAGGACGAAGTCACCAAGCTCCTCGCGAGCGTCGGCTTCAAGACTGATGACATCCCCTTCATCCCCATCGCCAGCCTTCCGGGAGACAACGTCTTCAAGAAGACCGACAAGATGGCATGGTGGACAGGTGACACACTCTTGGAAACCATCGACAAGCTCAACCCTCCTGAGAAGCCAACGGGCCTCCCGCTGCGCTGTCCGATTCAGGATGTCTACAACATCACCGGTATCGGTGTTGTACCTGTGGGCCGTATCGAGACAGGCATACTCAAGGTGAACGACAAAGTCATTGCAGTCCCTGGACGTGAAGGCAAGGGCGTTCCTGGCGAGTGCAAGAGCATTGAGATGCACCACGAGCAGATGACCTCTGCAGAGCCTGGCGATAACGTCGGTCTCAGCATCCGTGGCTTCGGCAAGAAGGATATTGCTCGCGGCGATGTGATGGGTCACGCTGACAAGCCCCCCACAGTGGCTACAGAGTTCACGGCGCAGATTGTCGTGCTCAACCACCCCAGCGTTGTGACGGTTGGTTACACTCCGGTGTTCCACATCCACACAGCACAGGTTGCTTGTCGCATCGAAGCGATTGAGAAGAAGCTGAACCCGGCAACTGGCGAAGTCCTCGAAGAGAACCCGGACTTCATCAAGAACGGAGACGCAGCCATCGTGAAGATTAAGCCGGTGCAAGCTCTCGTAATCGAGAAGAAGAGCGACATCCCACAGATGGCCAACTTCGCTATCCGTGATTCGGGTGCAACGGTTGCTGCCGGCATGTGCATCGACCTGGTCGCGAAGAAGCTCGAGTAAAATCTTTTTTCCTAATACTTTTTTCACTAAACACTTTACCCATATGTTTAAAAAGGGACTATAGCTCCCGTGGTGAAACAAGAATAGGGCGTTCACCGCGCCAGAGAGGCATAAGATGCAACAAAGGGCACGAATCAAGCTGGCCAGCACGGACATCGACAAGATTAACCAGGTGTGCCAGTACATCCGTGAGATTTCTGAGAAGACCGGTGTCATTATGAAAGGACCGGTGCCGTTGCCTCGCAAAAGCCTCAAGATTACCACTCGACGTTCTCCAGATGGTGAAGGAAAAGCTTCCTGGGAGCGCTATGAGATGCGTATCCACAAGCGATTGATCGATCTCGGCCTTGATGAACGCGCTTTGCGTCTTGTCATGCGTGTGCCTATTCCTGAAGGCCTGCAGATTGAAATTGAGATGCTCTGAGCAAGCTTTAAATGCTCAGGATGAGTTCTGACTTGTATGATAAATACTGCACTCGAAGAGCGACGCCTCAGGATGGAGAATCAACCAGGCTGCGCAAAGATTGCCAGCCTTGCGAAAGACCTGACAGCATACATCCATGCCCATACCGAAACCCGATCAGACGGGCAGAAACGCTATGTCGGGGACTTTTACATCCTCATCCAGTGCCAGGAATGCTATGAGCTCCTCAAGGAAAAAGAGGATGCACTGGATATCCCAGCGTAGCGCTCTTAAAGCTTCTTCTCAGCTACTCAAACTCACTAAGAAACTGATGAGTACTCGTTCTTAATACACGCCAGCACCCGGATTTGAACCGGGGATTCCCAAAGGAACAAGCTTTCCAAGCTTGCGCAATACCAGGCTATGCGATACTGGCCTATTGCGCGTCAGAACCCTAAAGCCCTTTTAAACCTTACTGTGAAGCAGCTTCTCGACGGGGATTCCGAAAAGTATCCAAAATTCTGGAAGCGTTTCGGAACAGTCAGGAAAGCATCCAGGAAATCCGCAGAAGGGCTCAATAAGAATGAGCTCTACAACAACTGCATGATTCGACTACCAGGGAACTTCACCGAACGACCAGATATGGTCATTGCAGCGCTGGACATGTGGGACTTGCACGAACGCGAACAGCAAGAGAGCAAGCTCGAAGACATACTCGCGACAGATGAGCTCACAGCAAAAGACGTCGACGGACTCAACGAGCTCCGCGACGAACTCTACGAAGTATTCCGCGTTGTCGACACCTACAATCAACCAAGCCCAAAAACACCTAAGAGTCTCGAAAGCACTTTAGGGCGAGCAACAGCAGTACAACTCCAGTTCTCACAAAAAGAAGAATCACTCTACAACCACATCCATCAATCAATAGATGATTACTTCTCAATCGCAGGACAGGATCCTGCGGTCGACCGCCCGCTCCTCGAAAAAGCGCACCGAGAACTCGACCTGCTCGAAATCTACGACGGAGAACACGCGAACGAACAACGGCAACGCCTCAAACGCGGCGCGCGACAAGCAAAGAAACACAAGAATCGGCAAGAACGCGATCTCGAACAGCATATGTACGACTCATTCGAAGAGGAGCAGCATAAGTTCTGGTCACCACAAGAAGAAACCAAAGAGATGCGACGCGACCGCTTGGAAGGCATCAGGCGCTCAGCAGAACACATCGCCGAGTACGCAGCTGTGCATGGCAGCGCCTGGCATGAGGACGCAGATACCTTCTTGAGAAGAGTTGACGAAGCGTATGACAAGGCGAACGATGAAAGTAGGGCAAACCTTGATGAGGAACTCGCCAAGGACAACAAGAAACTCGTCAAGAAAGGCATATTTACCCTTGGAATTATTGCAGCGACGACAGTTGCCACTATGTTCTACCTCAGAAACGAAGATACCATCAACGCTCTCGCCAACAAGCCACCCATTGCTCAACACGCCATCGTGCAGCAAGCCAGTCCTGAATTTCTCGCGCAATATCAAGCAAATCAAGAACGGCTGGCACAACTTGAGACAAAGATAGAACAACTCACACAAACAACACCTATTCAGACACCAACAGGCCCATCTCAAGACCTCTACGGCATCCCCAGAACAATCATCGCTAGCGCGCAAATACACACAGAAGATCGCTTCTTCAGTTACACAGATCTCGAAGCGAACCGTTTCTACCTCTTCGATCGAAAAGGAGCGTCTTTCACCAAAGTCATGGATGTCTCTATCAGCGACGGGGAAAACACCCACAAAGGAAGGAAGACCAAGGAATGGGATAAACGCACACCAGAAGGTGATTTCGGCATCCAGAGTATCGAGCGCTACAGCACAAACAGTCATCTCGGCTCCTGGTTCATCAGAGCACAGACTCCCTGGCAGGGCAACGGTATCTCAGGAACGAATAATGACGAGTATCTCAACGCTATTGAGAACGGATGGAGCGTGACAAAAGGGGGCGTCGTGATGAGGAATGAAGACGTCACGAGATTCAGGAACATCATCCAAGGGTATGAAGGATCCACGCGCATCATCAATGAGAAACCAAGCAACCCAATTTACGGAGCGTGACAACAGTGGGGATTACTCAAGACATAACACGATATGCAAGCGTCGTCGACAAACTCGAAGAAAGCATCAAGGAGATGGAGAATCTCCCGCGCACCAAGGACATGAAGCGCGCTTACAAGGACCTCAAGATACGCATAGAAATTCCCAAGAGGGAACTCGAGTACAAGGACGTTGAAAGCAACCAACGGGTCAGTCAACTCCATAAAGTCATCTCAAGCGCAGAGCACGAACGACCACTCAGTGCGTTACGGAGATTGCTCGCTGGAAGTGAACACGAAGCAAAGCTCAGCTATGCTGAAGCAAAGATAAGATTGAATAATGAAGTCACGACGGTCGAACAACTTGCAGAAATGCAATCACGATTCGAAGATCTTGAGACACGTGCCAACGCATGTTACGACAAAGCGCGACAACGCTCCAAGGACGCGCGGTGGCATAACTTCACAGAATTCTTCACCAAGGAACGAAGCGGAACGAGATTGCTCTACAGCGCCGCTTCGATGACTGCTGCAGGTCTCATCGCAGGTACCATCGCATATCAAGCTGGCTTGAAACAGGGAACAGTGGAACAAATTACAATCCATTATGAAAACATAACTCCTGTCATCCAAGAGAAAGCACCGAAGAAAGAGAAAATATCGCCACACAAAATCAGACCATACGAAGCGCCGATGCGACGAGCCACCGGCCTCCCAAATGAGCTCCAAGACATTCTCGAACTAGAAAATCTCAGCCAGGGAAGTAAGTATATTCTTATCGACAAGGAACAGAACAAAGCCTACGCAGGCAGAGTAGGAAGTGGCGTTGAACACATCCTCGATGCAACGACCGGCATTAACCCCGGCGACCGCACAGCTCGGGATCAAGGAACAACACCAAGTGGCGCGTTCTACATCAAACGTGTCGTCAACACGAAAGGGCTCGGCGCCTCCAGTGGTGTCAAGGACGCTTACGGCAGTACCGCCGCAATCCTCGACACAAAAGACGGCCGCCTCAAAGCCATCTGGGGAGACGAATCCGACATCTGGCTCCACAGCCAACCAGCATGGCAAGACGAATTCCTTGGCAATGCTGATTTCAGCGCAGGGTGCCCGCACGTAAGCGAAGAAGGTATGCAGCTTCTCAAGCAAGACGGCTATATCAAACGCGGCGTCATGGTAGGGATTAGTGGCCACAAAGAATGGACCGACCTGTCAGATTCGCAACGACGCAATCTCTATACACGACTCTACCGCGCCTTCGTCAGCCTGGAACCAGGACGAACACCAAATGAGGACATCAGCAAGTTCGGAGCAGATCCTATAGGATTCCGAGAGCTCACTAAGCATCTTGTCAACAACTACAGGACGGGTCATGAAGGAGGCGCCTAATGGAAAGCTATCGTGTAGCCGGGCCTGGATGGGAAGATACAGGCACGTATCATCGCACTGACAAGCATCTGCTGTTCAAGCAGGACAACAACCAATGGTATGACGTCTCACTCGCAGCAGAACGCCAAGGCCTTTACCACGGCCAAGAACGGCTCGAGAAACGCCTCCTCGATACTCTCAACGAGAGTACAGGATACCGCACATATGAGCGCCTCTTCACACCCTCAGTGCACAATGTTGACCTTCTCGAACGAAGCGTCCGACGCGAGAGCGAACGGCTCACCGCAACCATAGAATCATCACCTCCTGTGGAACGAACCCCTGCCTATCTCGCTATGACTATCCCAGACAAGGCATACGCTGGTGAGGACACCTACATCCTCGCTGATCGACGAACAGGCGAGCATGTCCCAAAACGAACGCTGAAAGCCTATGCAAAGCTGGCCAGAAAGGAACAGCGAACCCTGTTCGAACAGGAAAGCCTCGATGTCTTCAACAAGCACGTCATCCTCCAAGGAAGAAAACGCATTGGAATCAGAGAACGCCTCGGCAAAGCAATTGACAACCTCCTCGGACGGAAAAGAGAGGTACTGGAACCAGATATCGGCACACAAGCTATCGAGCACTACAACCAAGCAATCAAACGCTATGGTGGCGCAAAGCACCTCATCTATGAGAGCGGAGCTCGCACTCTTGGGCTCTCAGACGGCGAAGCCTATCAACAACTACTCATTAACCATCTGAATCAGGACACGACGCCGCAGCTGGCACGCTTTGACCGTAACCTCGTTGGTATGAGCCAGCAGGACTTCACCAACTACGTCAGAGACGCCTATGAAGGGAGCGAGATGACCCTCGCTCAACTTGCAGCAGCAGTCTCTGCTGATACGGGTATGAAGGTCAGCACGAGCACGCTTAGTCGAATCGCTCGCCAAGCCATCAATGAGGAACGTGAAGCCAACGGAGAGGACAAGGTGTGTACCCGTCGGGAGGCGAAGCAAGCCCATCAAGACCGGAAAGCAGCTCAGAAAGCGAAGCGGCAGGGCGAAAAGTACGAGCAGGAAGCTTTATAAACCCCCCACTGTTTTCGCAGCCTCATGAAAGGCACCATCACCAGCTATCGCCGCAGCGGTCACCGCACCAGTGGCAACCAGATTATTGTCCAGCCTGAAGGCTGCGCTGACCGGGAAGCTGCAGAGAAGCTTGTCGGCAAGAAAGCCACGTGGAACACTGGCAAGCGCGCCATGAACGGAGAGATCTCCGGTGCTCACGGCAAACAAGGCGCTGTCAGAGTACGTTTCGAGACCGGCATGCCCGGCCAGTGCCTCGGCCAAGAAGTTCAGATTAATTAGAATTTAGCCTAATTCTTGATGAGTATTTAACGTCTGAGATAGTGCTGCGTGGCGCACAGATAAGCTCAGACAGAAGAAACAAGAAAAAAGTATTCTAATCCATGATGAAACAGCCAAGCATCAAGAAGAGACCTTCCATGAGGAAGAGAATCTGCCAGACTATCTCAATCTCCAAGAACGGAACACCGAAACTCACCACATCCATACCATGGAGGATACTGAGAAGGCCAAGACCGAAGACCGCAAGGCCAATCAAGAGCGTCGTGATACCCACACCACTATGGAAGGTGAATTCGAAGAAACTGTCAATAATGATGTAGAGGCCGCCGAAGGCGATGATGAAGATTGCAATCTTGCCAAGTACGCTGTTGAGTGGACCAAGCCACGCTTCCTTTTCTATCAACGGGAAGAGACCGAGCAAGAAAATAATAAGACCAGCAAAGAAACTCAACCAGTGACGAATGCTATGCATGAATTCACCTCTTAACAATATGTTACCGGAAGTCGTTTAAAAAGGTTCTGCCTATCCTTGCAAGCGAGCCATGCGACGGAACGCATTCACGCCAGTATGTAACGCTTCCTGGCTGTGCTCGCGCGCTTCTGCGTAGTGTGCTCGTAAGGTCTCCAGTACCTTCTCAGGGAAGCCGTCTTCCTTGAGTTCGGCCAGAATCTTCTCAATGTGCGACTCGTCATCTTCGGTATAGTGAAGCTCAAGGTCAGCGATTACCTTGAAGATGAAGAGGAACTCTTCCAGCACCGCATGAATCTCAACCTCAACCCGCTTTGCTGCCTTGGCAATCTTCTCAGCGAGTTCTTCAATCCGCTTGAGATCAGTCTCGTTCAAGTCTTCATGCTTGCTCAACTTCGCTTCCTTCCCTTTCAGCTCGTCATAGGCGTGGGTGGCTTCATCGTCGAGCTCGTCAATATCATGACTCGCTTTTCTCGTTTGGCTCCTCGCATCCCATGCCTTATCCATAAGTTGCATGACCTCGTTGTAAGAGAACGCGAGGCTTTGTAACGAACCACGCTCGTGCTTCTCTGCACGTTCCAGAGAGTTGTAATCTTTCTTGAGAAAGACTATCTCCTCTTCGTGAACTCTGTCAAGCGAGTGCTGCACCTTAAGAAAGGTATCTGCAACCTTGCTGATGTGCTTCGCAGCATCGTGTTTCCCCGAGTTCTGAGCCATGACAAAGAGCCGGTGCGTCTCGATTGCTGCCTTCTGAAAATGATCGCGAAGCTCATTAAATGCCGCAAACGGTCGTTCCTCACCAGCTATAGCAAGTTTCTCTCCAGCGACAAGCTTCTTGATTTCTTCCTCAAGCTCATCATCGGTACCTTTGAACTTTCGCTCAAGGTTCTCAACTTCTCCGCTCTTGATTGCTTCCTCGACGCTTTTGAACCCTAGCTTCTCGAGATCCTCATGCGTCCTAATCGCTTCCCGCAATCGCCGACGTAGCGTAATCATCAAGCTACTTTTCGTCCGCCAGAACGTCCCCAGTTTTGTCTTTGCATAGCTGAACATAGTACCTCACCTCAGTCAGGAACAGTAAGAGTAAGTTTCATACCTTTTCCGTACTTCTTTGCTTCCTTTACAAGCTCTCTCAAGAGATTATTCAATTGATCGGATGTAATGTGATTCTTCCCGGAGAGCCATTGGCGAACGTTCGATACATTGACTCCTAACTTCGTCGGAAGCGCTTCCTGGACTAGTTTCTCGTTCGCCGACTTGTGCTTCGAGTCCATAGTCTCAGCATAGTTCACAGCCAGGCAAGACGTTAACCACAAGCCCTGTCTCGCACTGGCTTTGTCATTCTTAAGATTATCCTTGAAGTTCTCAAATCTCTTCGGTGTCAAGTCCAGCGTGAGCTGCTTCAAATCATTTAGGAAGCGAATAATATCATCAAAGTCTTTGCGAGACATCCATTTCAAGTCGTGCTTTCCTTCCTTCGCAGTATCTTTCTCGATTTTCTCTTCATCTTTCTCCAGTGTGTCAATATCCTCATCGACCTTCTCTACCGTTGCAGGATCCTCAACACCGTCGCGCGATATTGTGAAAGGTATAAAGTTGTAATCGTAGAGTTTTTCTTCAAGTTCTGGCACGTCAGCACCACTGAGTACTTTCTGGTACTCATCCATCGTCAAGGTAGCATTTGGTCTCAAGACCAAACAGAAGAAACGATAGTGACCAGAGTCCTCGTCAAGAGGTGGTACATGCTCTTTATTCTGTATCCTGAGATGCAACCCAACAAGTGGTTGTGGTCCTTTCTCGAGCGTGAAACCACCATAATAGGTCATCTTCACAGGGCCGAATCCTCCGCTCGTCCCATGACCTGAATATGCAAGTGGGAACTCTTCGCTGAATTTATTATTAGCACCAAATGTTATTGTACTTCCTGGAGTGAAAGGTTCCTTCTCAAGTGATATGAACTGACCAAAATCAATTGGAGCATTGTCTGCCTCTCCAGCTCCGCAGCATACGACGAAGCATTGCACCTTGATGTCGTCAGTCTTGCCACTAACTTTTGACAATATAAATGATAGTTCATTTGCACTGTCAGAATCTATATTCACGCCAATCTTTGTGAAAGCCCCATCTTTTTGACCAAACGGCGTTTGCAAAACCTTTGACAAACGCCTAGATAGTGTCTGTTGGGGTTTATTGGCTGGAATAATACTGATTTTCTCTGGTACTGTAGGTTCTTTCTTGGTGCTCGGCATCAAGACAATAACAACACCTTTGCGTTCTTCGCCGGATTTCAAGACGATATAACGATGTAAGGAACCTGCTTTATCCTTCTCTTCAACCTGCCACACATGCGGCGTGCCATCAAAGCCATCAATGACTTTATTCTCTATGTAATGTGGCGCTTTCGCGAAAAGCTCGATGTTACCACTGTGAACCTTTGCTTTGAAGTAACCCCTCTCATCAGTCTCGCCAGTCTTGTATGCGATGTGACTCGTGACACCTTTCGCATAAGGCGTGACTTTCGCACCTTTGATACCAATACCAACAGTTGCTTCGTTAAATATACGTTCTGCAGCCTTGGCAGTTAACTCCTTCTTCAACATATAACAGGACTCGAATCCCGATTTACTGTCAGCAAAGAGTTCAGCGAATTCTGGGAATGAACGCGCTTTCTGGAAATCAACAACACGTCCTTCCACAACACAATCTTCAGGTTTCTGCGGCACAGGCTCCTTCGCCGATTTCGGCCAGTAGTCCCAACGCCACAACAACGCTTCAGGGTCGACATTGCCGAATACTCCTTGGAATATACGTCTGCGCGCAACGCCCATCGCGATAATCTTATTCTTGAAATCGATGCCTTCATAGGCCTCCTTCGGGATAGCACGCTGGAAGGTCTTGCCATGGGGCGCGATGCCACACCAACCAAGGAACTTCCCAGTTACCTTCCCACCTTCTTTATGCTCACCTGCAAGCACAGTAGTGGTATCCTTGTTCGCGAGCTCAGAATAGTAGGGCTTACTCCACGGCCGCGATGTTGGATAGGCATGCGGATTGGCCGCGTAGTTCTCATACTGCTCCATACTGTCGAAGAGCCACCATACGTAGTAGTAGTCTCTGAAGATACCTGTGATGTTCCAGAACCAGCCGTCGCTGCCGTCGAAGCCTTCTCTGTTCGGGTCGAAGAAGGGACTCAACGCGGTGACCTTGCGGCCAACATTACGAACAATACTGTGGAGACGTCCGCGGCTCCCCCACCAATCGCGTCCTTCACGCTTCGACAATGGCATGCCAATGTGCATCGTGTGGTCATCAATTAAATCAAAGAACACATCTCGCTGATTTTCGGCGTGCGCTTTCTTCAGCTGTTCAAGCATGAAGTTCTCTTGCGTATAACCTTTCGTGATGTTGAAAATGTTCAGGCGTTCCTCAGTAAGGAACGAGTCGAAAGCAGGAGGGGCTTTGCCTTCTTCCCATTGCTTCTCAAGCTCTTTGCATACCTGGAGGTAGGCTTTTTTCTGGGATCGGTTCCAGTTCGGCGGAGTCCATCCGGGGTTTGTGTAGTCTGCCATTTACCTGCCTGGTTTGATTTGTCCTTCGAAGACGACCTTGCCATCTTCTTCTTTTACTTGCATGATGAAAGGATTGAAGAAATCTGGCTTCTCACCTTTCCGTCGGAACACGAGCGGGATGATTGTCGTCTGCCCCTTCTGGATAAGTGCTTCAGTATGTTGGTGATACTTGCCACGCGCGAACCACGTCACATTCCACCATTTTGCTTTGGACGCATGTATCTCAACAACACCACCGCCAATAGGTATCGGTTCGCCTCCAGGCGGATAGAGTCCTTTGGGATCTGTCGTTCCGTGAATATGCATGAAGCGCGGATCATCCTTGGTTTCATCCGATTCTTTCTTGTGGCCTTTCGGGAAGATGTGGAACGTGACACCACTGAGTGGCGTACCCGTACCTTCCTCATAAGCACGCACTTGTAAGAGTCCTGGATTAGCTACATCAAGACCATTCGCGTCATCCTCTGGCTTGGTCTTGACCTCTTCCGCAGGTTCCTTATCATCAGTCTTTTCTTCTTTGAATTCTTTCTCGGCTTTGCCAGACGGTCTGCGATTGCTAGACGTCTTATCGCCACCACCACCGCCACCACCAAACAAGTCCTTCAGTCCGGAGAAGCCTTTCCCATCGGTGAAGAGGTTAACAATCATGTAGATGATAACAAAGATAATGATGACTTCGAGCCACTCGAAGAGTACCTTGAAAATCTCGACGGCCGCGTCAGGGATAGGCATCTAGCGCGACCTCCGTAATTTTTTCGGCAACTGGAAAAGTCGTTTCGGCACGAA
>JAAOYD010000107.1 GCA_018221165.1 Candidatus Woesearchaeota archaeon
ATCTCGTTCCACAACCTACTCTGGAATGCGTGCAAATACATCTTCAACAACGGAACATGCAATATGCGGATTGCGCCGACATAATCATTCGGGCTTCTCGCAAGATGTTCCTCGATGCGCTTCTGATAGCGACGTTCCTTCGAGACAAGTTCGCATGCAGTCTTGAATTCCTTTCTGACAAGCGCCTCACCAACGCGCGCGTTCTGTTCCTGAAAGCGTTGCTCGTCGTAATAGTTCGGGACGCAAGAAGGCATTGAGAACTCCTCATCCCCCTTGAGGTTTCTGACGGTGATAGTGAATTTATTTCCTATGAGCATACCTAAGGCAAGTGACTCAGAAACATAACCAAGGAATTCAATCTCCACATTCCCCAGTCGTATTTTTTCTATTTGTTCTTTCTTTGCACCCTTGACGCTAAAGTGTTGCGTCGTGATTGCGTGCTTATCCTTCGTGCCGGCGTAGCCCACAGATTTCCGCGATATCTTCAGCTTCTCGGCCAACACTCGAGCAACATCTTCAGTATTCAACCCTTTCTTCGTTATCTTCAACAAAAGATAGTTCCCTGCTTCCTTGACAGCATAGCTTGAGAGCTCCTCAACGATGAAATCCTCGGGAACCTGCTTCAGGACGTACATGCTGAGAGGGAACACGGCAACCTTAATAAATGAACTGGCCGTCCTGCAGGGTAGAATCAAGGGCCTGTAGCTCAGCTTGGATAGAGCACTTCCCTCCTAAGGAAGGGGTCGGGGGTTCAAATCCTCCCAGGTCCGTCGCCTTCACCGATGACGAACATTTCGCTAGAAGCTTCGGCTTTGAAGAGAGTTAGCAGAGGTGAAGGCGTCTTCTAATAACATTAATAAACGCTCCCTGTTCAGACCATAACGATGGACACGAAGAAACTCCTCACACAAGCCATCATCACGAAAGCCATAGTGGGCAGCGTGCTTGGCGGACTCGCCTTGAGCATCATCCTCGTCTGGGGAGTCGGCGCAGAAGAAATCCTCGCCACCTTTCTCCATGCAAAATGGTATCTCATCCTCGCCTACCTCACGACGAGCATCGCCATCGCCATTGCAGTCACGAAGAAATGGGCGGTAGCGCTCGACGCTTACGGCGTCAGGCTCCCCTTTGGCACATTGTTCATCTACCGGCTTATCGGCTTTGCCGTGGGCTACGTCACACCGACGGCCCACGTCGGCGGAGAACCAGTGCGTGCTATGCTCGTTGGCCAGGACGGCATCCCCTACAAGATTAGCTTCAGCGCTGTCATCGTGGACAAGCTCATCGAGCTCATGTTCAACCTCAGCGTGTTCTTCCTCGGCGCCCTCATCATCGCGAACAGTAGCAGCTTCCCCATAGTCGCGCGGGTGAGCATCTTCATCATCAGTCTCATCCTCATCATAGCTGCCACACTCTTCACCTATCAAGTGTTCAAGAAGAAGAAAATCTTCGTGCCACTCCTCAAGTTCCTCCGGTTCAATAAACGCAAGAACTGGGCGAAGATCAAGAAGACTGCGAACGATATGGAGCTCCTCATCGAGTTCTTCTATGCAAAGCGTAAGAAGCACTTCCACAAGAGCATCCTTCTGAACGCTATCCTCTGGTGCCTCATGTTCGCCGAGTACAAAGTAGCGTTGCTCATCCTTGGCTACGACGCTTCGTTATTTGGCATCTTCCTTTTCCTCACCGGCGTCGGAATTGCCTATAGCATCCCTATCCCTGCGGCATTAGGTGTCCTCGAACTGGGTCAGATATCAGCGGGCGCGCTCCTTGGTCTGAACGCCGCTATCGGTGTCGCACTTGCATTCCTCATTCGCATCAGGGATCTTGCTTGGACCATCATCGGCCTTGTCATGCTCGGCTTCTATCACCTCAACATCTTCAACCTCTATGATAAGAGCCGCGCCGCCGCGAAGAAGTACAACTTCGACAAGCTTCATCCTGAGATGCGGAGCGTCATGGAAGGCATGCGGAAATGAACCATCATGCTATCATCGAAGCGATGCGTATTGGGTTGCACGGCTTCAAATGTCATTTTACAGGTCCGAAGCGTTACGCAGGCACTGCAGAATCTATCTGTTCACAAATTATCGAAGGTTGCTGGGATCCAGCCTTAGGAATCTTCATGACTGGACAGCATAATTATCCACTTTTCTACGCGCGAGATTTTGGTATGTGTATAGATAGCTTACTCACGCTTGGTTATCGTGAACGAGTACGAGAAACGCTTACGTGGGCGATGAAATACTACAAAGAAGAAGGACGCGTGACACAGATTATCAGGCGGAATGGGAAGGCGTATAATTTCCCAGATACCGAAAGTCCTGACGCGCTCGCCTTCGTTCTTCACAGCATCGTCGCACTTAACGATAAAGAACTCATCAAGAAATACAAACCCTTCCTAGAAAAAGAACTCGCACGATTCACAAAAGCGGTCGTCGACAAGAACGGTTTGTGCAAGCGCGGCATGCATCTCGGTGGCATGCGCGACTACGCTATCAGGGACAGCAGCTGCTACGACAATACCATGCTCGCGGCCATACAGAAGTACGCCACAAAACTAAAACTCAAAAACCCCTTAGTAAAATACAATTATGAAAAACTCCTCATCGATAACTTCTGGACTGGCTCCTACTTCAAGGACGATATGGTGAACGACGAGCTTACTGGCGACGCGAACGTCGTCCCGTTCTGGTTCCAGGTGCTGTCGAAAACAAAAGAGAAAACACTTTTCAAAAAATCATTGAAATCCATTCAGAAGCTCAAGCTCGACAAGCCGTTCACGTTGCGTTATGAACCGCACAAGAACACAAGTGTGAAAATGCATTGGATGGATCCACTCACCGGCAGCTGGGAAACAGATACTGTCTGGATTCACCTCGGTAATCTGTTCCTACAAGCAACAGCGAGACTCGACCCGAAAACAGCGAAGCGTTATCTCGCTGTCCACAAACAACTCATCGAACGTGAGCATCACTATCCTGAACTTCTGGACAAGCACGGTAAGCCATACGCGGCGCTATTCCTCCATGCCGACGACAGCATGCTCTGGGCGTGTAACTATCTTGTTCTTGCAAAAGAATTCAAACTCTAAAGACGCAATGCCTTCTTCGGCAACCGTACAGCTTTCTTGAGGCCGCCGGTGACGCCTTTCTGGATTTTCACTTTCACAGAACCAGTGGCGTAGCTTAGAGCGCGCTCGTGCTGCTTCTGTTCTGTCCCCACTACATGAACATGACCGCGTCGAATATTGTCGAGATGTCCTTTCATGGAGGAAGCCTTGCTTGCGGTCACACCGTTTCCTAAAGATTTCAGGATGTGACCGTCGCTCCCCCCAGCCATGCCTTTCCCTAATTGCACTGCCCAACCTAGCGCTGACAAATTCGCTCTCCTCGTGACTTGACCATTGAAGACCTCGACGCTGTCAAAACCTTCCATAAGTGGTCGGTACTTCTTCCGACGAAAGAAGAGATATGCACGTCGCGGCTGCGCAGCGAACGGGTGTGGCATGTGCACGATGCATCGCTCTTCATCCAACCACAGCATGAGGTCACGCATCTTGTAAGGTGTGCGAGACGAACGAAGGGCGTTCTTATCCTTCAAACCAGGAGCAATACGCTTGTTGAAAAACCGTTCGAGTTCTGCATCCTTATAGAAGTAAGCGATGACTTCCTTGCCTTCCTTACTGCAGAGCTCAACGCCGGGAATCACAGGAGCGTCTTTGTACTTCCGGGCTTCTATCACACCACCAATCTTGTTGTGATCGGTAAAAGCCACCCAGATACCGAGCTTGCGTGCCTTTGTGATGATATCCTTCACTTTTGTTTTGCAGTCATGGCTGTAGCTCGTGTGGAAATGCATATCCGCGACGAAACCCTCCTTGCGCAATGCTGCCAGATCAGGGGCTTCGTGATCAACCCGAAGCATAGAGAAACAGGCGAAAACCGCGTTTATATGGTTTTGGTTTCAGAACTTCTCTCTCATGAGGCCGAGCTTCCAGCCGAACCAGTGAGAGCCGGCTGCGAGGAGGGCGTTGATCACAAGGAGGAACGCAATTGCGGTCCAGCCAGGCCAGAATACCCAGAACGATATGAGCAAGGCACCGACGGTGTAGTCGATCTGATCGAATGGTACCCAAGGCTTTCCAGGTTTGATGCCGAACCGGCGCTTGAACAATGATTTACCTACATCACCGATGAAAATCGCGCCGAACGCGAGGAGGAAGCCGTACCACCATGGCAGCGTTGTGTAGGGGATGAGTGGTGTGGTGACCATGTCGGTAAGGATGTACTTCTGGAGTAGGAAGACGAATCCGCCGAGTACCGTGCCGCCGATGACGCCACGCCAGGTCTTGTTCAAACCAAGCAAGCGCTTACCTTTCCATTTCGCGCCCAGGTCGACCGCCACATCCCATCCAGGGAAAAGCTTCTTCAGTAGTGGCGGCGACGCGTTCGCGATGTATGCAGGCAGGAACCAGTACAGTAGTTGCAGGAACACCATAATCACCATTTCGGCACTTTGATTGTGCTTACCATAAGAGCGGCCATGAGGAGTGCAACAAGAGCAAACACCCATTGTTGCAGCGGGATGAAGGTGACTGCGAGCAACACGAATGCTGCTACGGGAACTGGAATGCCTGCGTAGCTCTTGCCGACAGTTTCGCCAGTCTTGAGCAGGTTGAAGCGCGCCAATCGAAATGCAGCCGCGACCGCATAGATGGCTGCTGCTGCGAGGACGAGGTCATCGCCAGGATACAAAGTAAGGAGGATGACTCCTGGCGCGACGCCAAATGTGACGACATCAGCTAAGGAGTCGAGTTCGCGGCCGAAGTCGTGCGCAAGATTGTATGCTCGAGCAATCTTGCCGTCGAAATAGTCGAAGAGCATGCCTGCCGCGACGAGAACTATCGCGACGGTTATCTCACCTTTGATTGCGCTGAAGATCGCAGCGATGCCTGCGCAGAGATTGAGTGCGGTAATCAAATCAGGGAAGGTAATTTCGAAGCCTGCTTTCGTAATAACGGGGAATGATTCATTCTTCTTTAGTTTCTTCACCATTTCGCAATCACCGTCTCGCCATCGACAACTACATCTCCTGGTTTCGCCAGCACTTTCGCTTTGCTTGAAAGCAGCAACGCAACTTGGCTACCAAGATTAATGAACCCAATCACTGAGCCCTTTTCAACTTTTTCATTCTTGTGAACATGGCAGATGATGCGACGTGCAAGCACTCCTGCGATTTGGACAATCTTAATTTTTCCATGTTTGGTCTTCATGAGTATTTCGTTACGTTCGTTCTGTAAGGTCAAAAGTTTCTCTGCGTCCTTCACTGCATTGAAGAACTTTCCGTGTTCGTGATGGGTCTTCATAACTTCTCCTTTCATCGGTGCGCGCTGGAAGTGGACGTGCATTGGCGTCATGACGATGAGGACGAACCAGCCTTTCTTCGCCACGTCCCGCGCGAGGAACTCAACCGAACCTTTATTCCATTTCTTCACCTTTACCGTCGAGGTGTCGAACTTCTGAACCACCGCGACCGTGCCGTTGGCTGGACTAACCACAACATCACCTTTTGGCGTTTTCCGTTTTGGTCGTCGGCAGAACCAGTAGCGCCAGAATAGTAAGGAGAGGATGATAAGAGAGACGATGATGAGGACGAACCATGCGAGTAATGTCATTTTTTCTTCGTATGCTTCTTGAGGAGTGCCATGACTGTCTTACCTGAGGCTTTGCCGCGCAGCTTCGCCATCGCCTGGCCCATGAGAGCGTTGACTGGCGCCTTCGGATCTGCCTTGATGACGGCCTTAACAACCTTCTCAACTTCCTTGTCATCAACAGCTGCATATTTTGAGAAGTTGGGCTCGTGGCCGTCTGCCACCTGAACCATGAGTTCCATGACTGCTTCGGCAGGTATAGCTTTCTCGTTCACTTTTGTCAAAATAGCTTTGAGTTCAGCGTCGTGGAGTTCTAGGTTGAACTCTTTCTTGTATCGTTTCTTAATCTCTTTCGGTGTGACGAGCATTGATGAGGCGATGAATGCAGGGTTAAGTTTCGGGAACTGTTTCACATACGTATCGAACGCAATGCCTTCTCTCAGAATTTCTTTTGCGTGCTCTTGCTGTATCTTGTATTTTTTCACCAGATTCTGTTCTTGTTCCTTGAGCGGTTTCGGGACGACAACTGAAGCTGCATCGGTTTGCACCCTCGGAATGTCGGTTTCTGGATACATGCGCGCTGCGCCAGGCATCGGACGCAAGAATGTGGACGTGCCATCAGCGTTCGCCTTGCGCACTTCGCCAGGGACGCCGTGGAGCAATTTCTCAAGGCGAGGGATGATGAGGAAAGCGAAGCATTCCTCAATGCGCGTCTTCTCGCCAAGCAGCAAGATGAACGCGTCGTCCTTCTGCACTTTGAGCTTGCGCTTAATCGCAGTAATCATGCCTTTCGTGAGCTTGTACTTATCGAGTTTCTCGTCGCTGTGAATCAACCCACCGAAACCCATAACTTTAGCGTACCCCGCAATCTCGGTGCCGAGTCTGTAGCCAGGAAACAGCTCCGTACCAAACAAACCACCGAAGCGTGGAATAACGATACCAATCAATGCTTGTCCTTTACTAATACCCGAACCAACAAATCCTTTCACACCCTTAACGAGCATAGTCATATCATGCGGTGGCGGCAAGAATATCTCAGTCAGGCCTCGTTGCTGCAGTTCTTTCTTCATCTTCAACAGCCCTTCTTGGCGTCGCGCCTCGTTCTCAGTGAGCGTCGGGAGCATCTTCAGGTCTTGCGCACCCTTAATCTCGACACGAGTCCCGCCTTTGATAGAAACATTGAGGTCCTGCCTAATAGTGCCGAGACCACGCTTGCACGCGCCAGTACTCCGTAACAACATGCCAATCTCCGCCGCCACGTCTTTCGCCATGTCTGGCGTTGTGATATCAGGATCAGTCGCCAACTCAACGAGTGGAATACCCAAGCGAGAAAGATTATAGACGTCCTCATCGGCCTTGCGCTCGACAATTTTACACGCGTCTTCTTCAAGACAGAGCGTTTGGACGCCCACTTTGCTCTCTGGCAACACACCACCAATTGCGACGAGCGCGGTTCGTTGGAAACCTGAGGTATTAGAGCCATCGACAACCGTCTTGCGCATCACGTGCACAGTGTCGAGAATAGTGGCGTCGACGAGCTTGGCAAGCTGCAAAGCAGCAACAACAGCCTTGTCGTTCATCGGATGCGGTGGCTCTTCATCAAGTTCGACAAGACAGGTCGTGTCTTTATAGCCATAATAGCGGAAGCGCTTCGCCTTTACTTGCTCATGAGCGGCGGCTCGATCGACCTCACCAGTCTCTCCAGCGCTTGCTCTGAGATAGCGAACCACCTCAAAATCAGGCGCGTCCTCCTCGATGACGCTAGGACAACGACAGAAGAGCTTACCAGTAGCTAATTGCTGATGTATCTCGAGTCCGCACTTGAGACCGAGCTTGTCGATACCTTCCTCCTTCACCATGCTTTACCACAATCTGGGAACGTTTAAATGTTTTTCTTCGTCGACAAAACCCAGCACAAACCTTTTAAACGGCCTGTGAATACGCCAAAACAGGAACCCTCGGTGGGTGGAAAGGTATGGTAGCAGGTCCTGACGTGAAACTCAAGGTCGCGGAAGCGATTCAAGACGATGTCAATAAGGGTATCGTGAGGCTCGACTCGAGCTATATGCGAGAGCTGGACATCAGGCCTGGCAATATTGTGGAAATTAAGGGTGATCGGGCCACAGTCGCTATTGCGGACCGTTCGCTTCCTGGTGATATTGGCCTGAACATCATCAGAATGGATGGCCTCATCAGGCGTAACGCGCACACAACCATTGGCGAGCAAGTCAAGGTGAAGAAGGCCGAGGTGCACGAGGCCAAGAAGGTCACCATCGCGCCTGCTCGTAGCGGCATCATGATTCGGGCGAACCCGCAGATTTTCAAGCGTGGATTGCTTGGTCGGGCAGTGCTCAAGGGCGACATCGTCGGCCTGGGCGGCACGAAGCGACGTAAGAGTGCAATGAGTGATAATCCCTTCTTCAATGATATGGACCTCTTCAGCAGTATGCTCAACGATTCTTTCACATTTGGCCTTGGTGACCTCAAGTTTGTCGTCGTAGACGTGCAACCTGCTAAGGGCGCGGTGCTCGTGACTGAAAACACTGACGTTGTCTTCAATCCTGAAGCGGTGGAGATGAAAGAAGAGAGCAGTGCTAGTGACGTCAGTTATGAGGATATCGGTGGCCTCGACGAAGAATTGTCGAAAGTACGCGAGATGGTCGAGTTGCCCTTGAGGCATCCTGAGATCTTCGAGCGTCTTGGTGTCGAACCACCAAAAGGTGTGTTACTCCACGGCCCGCCCGGTACAGGCAAGACTTTGCTCGCGAAAGCTGTCGCCAACGAGACTCAATCCAACTTCATCCTTATCAATGGCCCAGAGATTATGAGTAAGTACTACGGTCAGTCTGAAGAGAACCTGCGCAAGAAGTTTGAGGAAGCGGAGAAGGACGCTCCTTCTATTATCTTTATCGATGAGATTGACGCTATCGCGAGCAAGCGAGAGGAGAGCAAGGGCGAAGTGGAGCGTCGTGTCGTTGCGCAGCTCCTTGCCATCATGGATGGCTTGAAGAGCCGCGGAAAAGTCGTTGTCATTGCAGCTACTAACATTCCAAACCAGCTTGACCCCGCATTACGTCGACCTGGACGGTTCGACCGAGAGATTGAGATTGGTGTTCCTGGTGTGGCTGGTCGGTTGAACATTCTCAAGATTCACACGCGTAACATGCCGCTTGACAAGAGCGTTGACCTCAATAGATTGGCGGCAGTGACGCACGGTTTCGTCGGCGCTGACCTGTCAAGTTTAGCGAAGGAAGCGGCGATGATTGTCCTGCGCCGTCTCCTCCCAGACCTCAACCTCAAGGAGGATGAGGAGATTCCTAAGGAGGTCCTCGAGAAGCTCTTCATCAAGCAGAAGGACTTTGTCGACGCATTGAAGGTCGTGCGACCGTCGGCGATGCGTGAAGTCCTCGTGCAGGTGCCGGACGTCAAGTGGGACGACATTGGCGGTCTTGAGGATGTGAAGCAGGAACTCATGGAAGCGGTCGAATGGCCACTGAAACACAAAGATGCGTTCATCAGGCTTGGTGTCAAGCCGCCAAAAGGCGTGTTGTTGTATGGTCCTCCTGGTACGGGCAAGACCTTGCTCGCTAAAGCTGTGGCAAATGAGTCAGAAGCTAACTTCATCCTCGTGAAAGGCCCAGAGATGCTGAGCAAGTGGGTGGGCGAGTCAGAAAAGGCGGTACGCAAGATTTTTGAGAAGGCGCGCCAGACTAGCCCAACAATCATCTTCTTCGACGAGTTCGATTCAATCGCGCCACGCCGTGGTGGGCAAGGCAACGGGACCGACAGCAATGTCACTGAGCGGGTAGTGAACCAGTTGCTCACTGAGATGGATGGTTTGCAGGAGTTGCAGGACATCGTCATCATCGCCGCGACGAATCGGCCAGACATCATCGATACCGCATTGTTGCGACCTGGTAGGTTTGATAGGATTATCCTCGCGCCTGTCCCTGACAGGAAGACGCGAAAGAAGATTTTCGAATTGCACACCAAGGGTATGAAGCTTGGTAAGGATGTTGAGATAGGCGTGCTTACCGAACGCACGGATGGCTATGTCGGCGCTGACATTGAAGCGGTGTGTCGAGAAGCAGCGATTATGGCGTTGCGCAAGGATATCAAGGCCAAAGAGGTCACGATGGAGTTCTTCGACCAGGCTCTGAACAAGGTACAGCCTTCGACAACGAAGGAGATCGAGGACGCCTACAAGGAGCTCGAGGGCCAC
The DNA here is from genome assembly GCA_018221165.1 of Candidatus Woesearchaeota archaeon. Lineage (GTDB taxonomy): Archaea > Nanobdellota > Nanobdellia > Woesearchaeales > UBA525 > UBA153. Next base: position 9,876 of record JAAOYD010000107.1, read on the forward strand.
TTCCGCAGCGCTCAGGGCGCTCGTATGAAAGACGAGAAACCGAGCTATTACGGGTAGTTATCTGAAAATTTTTCTTCATTATTTAAAGGTAACAAATCAGAAGATATAAAAAGCGCCCCGCGTTCTTATAAGGCAAGAAGAGGGGGGAGCACCGTAGGGGTGAAACACTATGAAAAAGATCCTGATGATTATTGCTGCGCTCGCAGCGATTATGACACTGAGTCTCGCCGCAGTCGCGTTCGAGAATCATGTCCGCTGGAACAACCAGCTAAACGAATGCGTCTATTTCTTTGAGGACGATGGTACCAGCGTGAGCTGCTACGTGCCTGAAGAATACTGCGAAGGCAAGACCAGCAAGGACCTCAACAAGGATGCCGATACGAGCACGTGCTACTACATCCCTCGGAGCCAGCAGGACGACATGGTGAGCGGTGTATGCGAGGAGTTCGTCGAAGGCGACCTTATCGTACTCCAGTATGACGGCCAGGATCCCGATCTCGATGAACTCACTTACACTTTCGGTGCACCCTTCGACACGAACCAGCGCTGGCAAACCGTTCGCGGCGATGCGGGCACCTATGATGTTAAGGTTACTGTTACAGATGGTCAATTCAGCGACCAAGCGAGCGTGTGCTTTACCATCCTAGAAGCAAACCATCCTCCTGTCTTGAGTGTGTCAAGTATCACAGTCAAGGAAGGCCAAATCGTGAAGCTCAAGCCGACCTGCTCTGACGAAGACGGCGACGCTGTCAAGATAGAGTACAACGGTTGGATGACCAAGAGCTCCAAAGAGCTCTCGTTCGAAGACGCGGGCGTGTACAGCGTGACTGTGAAATGCACAGACACTGATGGCGAGTTCGACAGCAAGACCATTCAGGTCACTGTTGAAGATGTCGACCGAGATCCGCTTGTGAGCGGAGCACGCGATGTCACTGTCAGCGAGACAGAGACTGTGAAGCTTACGTCGACATGCACCGACCCTGATGGCACGGAAACATCCATGACCTACAGCGGCGACATGACGTCCGCCTCTTGGAAGACCGGCTACGAAGACTCAGGTGTGTACAGCGTGACCATCACGTGCGAGGATGGCACTGGCCGAACAACGAGCCAGACCGTCAGCGTCACCGTCGAGGAGCGCAACAGGCCGCCCACCATCACCGCGATGGTTGTGCGAGGCTGATTCCGCTCCAAACCTTTTTAATCCCTTTTTCTTTCTCTTTTCTCTATGGAGCCTATTGTCAAGCTTATTGTTGGAGTCCCGAAGGAGAACGAGAAAGAACTCCGTCTTGCATTAGGGAAAGCAGGAGCTGGAAAAATAGGAAACTATGATTATTGTTCTTTTGTGACTCCTGGCGTCGGGCACTTCCGTCCGCTCAAGGGAACAAAGCCGCATATCGGTGAAGAAGGGAAAATAGAAGATGTCGAAGAGGTTCAAATCCAGACGGTGTGCTACGAGAAAGACATACCAAAAATCCTCACTGCGATGCGCAAAGCTCATCCTTACGAGGAAATCGCCTATGACCTCATTCCACTCTTGAATCACCGATACGACAAACATGTTGGGAAGAAGCAATGAAAATACTCTTCATCACCGGGAACGAGCACAAGCTCAAGGAAGCCAAGGATATCCTCAGCGAGCACGATGTAGAAGGCAACTCTCTTGACCTCCCAGAAATTCAGAGCCTCGACCCGAAAGAGATTATCACTGAAAAGCTTGCGGCGGCGGCCGCGTTCATGATGGGTGAACGAGTGGCGCTTATGGTTGAAGATACAAGCTTCTGGATTGGTGACACTGGCTTTCCAGGCCCATTGTTTAAGTTCTTGCACACAACGCTCGGTTCCAAGGGCGTCGTGCGTTTTGCGGAGGCGTTTCAAGCAGACACGGCCAAGGCTGAGTGCCATATTGGACTGCTGTTACCTAACAGGAAGCCGCCAACGTTCTTTGTCGGAACAATCAAGGGAAACATCACCACTGAACGTGGAAAGAGCTCTTTCGGCTTCGACCCCATCTTTATTCCTGAAGGACACGATAAGACCTTTGCGGAGATGAGTGCTAAAGAGAAGAATAGCATTAGCCACCGACGGAAAGCGCTTGAGCATGTCGCAGACTGGTTGAAAGAGAATCTTTAAATAGCATATCGCCATGTTTTCGCAACACAGGGGGACATTCTAATGAATATCAAGAAACGAGCTAAGAGAACGAAGAAACAGGTGGTGAAGCTTATGGGAAACAAGAAAATTATGAAAGGTGCAGCCATTAGTGCTGCCATCGCGGCGGCTGCAGCGGCGAGCGTCGCGGGCTATAAGTATGCTAAGAAGAAAGGCCTCGACAAGAAGGCAAAGGTTGCTGTGAAGAAGGAACTCGCCAAGCTCAAGGCACGGGTGAAACGCGAGACTGCGAAGGCGGAGAAGGCGTTCAAGACAGCGATGCAACGCGAGCACAAGAAGGCCGCGAAGCCGACGAAGCGAAAGACTGTCAAACGTAAGACTGCGAAGAGGAAGGTTGCGAAGCGTAAGACCACTAAGCGTAAGGTCGCCAAGCGCAAGCCCGCCCGACGCAAGAAGTAAAATCTTTTAAACCCCTTATCCTTTTTCTCCTCTATATGAAACCAGCTCTGGGCCAGCACATCAGCTTCGCCTATAAAGGTAAGGCGCTCGAAGGTGTCATTCTCAACAAAGAGAAAGGCAAGCTTGTCGTCAAGCTCGATAGTGGCTACAACATCAGCGTTGCTCCTGATGAAATGAAGAACATCAAGGAACTCAAGGTGGAAGCGAAGATGAAAGTACCGCGCTTGCCGAAGAAGCCGAAAGATGGCTTGCCGAAAGTCGCGCTTCTTCATACTGGCGGCACAATCGCGAGCAGAGTGGATTACGAGACTGGTGCGGTCATCGCCCAATACACTGCTGAGGAAGTGCTTGGCCTCTATCCTGAACTACTGGACATTGCAGATATTAAGAGCGAACTCGTGAGCAACATGCAAAGCGAGATGATGCGCTTCGCGCATTGGAACATGCTCGCGAAAGCCGTCGAGCAGGCGGTGAAGGACGGTGCCAAAGGTGTTATCGTCACGCATGGCACTGACATCCTCCACATGACTGCTGCAGCATTAAGTTTCGCGCTCAAGGACATCACAGTTCCTGTTCTCGTCGTTGGCAGTCAACGCAGCAGCGACCGTCCGAGTAGCGATGCAGTCACCAATCTGCTCTGCGCCACTACGTTCATCGCGAAAGAGAAATTCACAGGCGTTGCCCTCTGCATGCATGAAGGCATTGAGAAAGATGATTGTGTCATCCTGCCGGCGTGTCGCTCCAGAAAGATGCACACGTCGCGTCGCGACGCGTTCAAGCCAATCAATGATACTCCTTATGCTTGCATTACCTATCCAAAGCTCAAAGTGGAACGCCTGCGTAACTATCCCAAAGTCCCGGATAGCAAACTTGAAGTCAAGCTGTTCAACGAGAAGCTCAAGATTGGTCTGCTGCATATTCATCCGCAGATGTACGCGGAAGAATTCCTTGCGTATGCGAAGTTCGACGGGCTTGTTTTGGAGCTCTTGGGCATCGGCCATGTGCCAACCATGGCGACTGATGCGCACAATAAAGAGCACACGAAAATTCTTGATGCGATTACATCGCTTGCGAAAAAGCTGCCTATCGTCGCGTCTCCACAGACAATCTATGGTCGTGTCAACATGAATGTGTACTCGCCCGGAAGACAGCTTCTTGAGGCTGGCGTCTTAGGACAAGGGCTTGATCTCACGCCCGAGACAGCATTTGTCAAGCTCGCCTGGCTGCTCAGCAACCATGATAAGAAAGAAGTGCGGCAGCTGTATAGCGAGAATTTGCGCGGCGAGCTTGTGGCTCGCAGCGATGAAGAAGGATTTTCCTCCGAATGAGGGAAATCCTCCGAACGAAGTGAGAAAGGATATGAATAAGGTTTATTTCTTCTTAGCAGTCTTTTTCTTAGCCGGAGCCTTCTGCTCAGCAGTAACCTTTGGCATAGGGATAGGTGACGGCAGTCCGATGTCGCGCGCCATAATTAAGGCTTGCACGTTTGCACGCTCGAGAATGTGGTTGAGAATTGGCGGCATGAGTTCCTTGGGCAGGTGCTTCTCTTTCTTCCAGGACTCCAAAATCTTTTCGGCCGCTTTGGTATCTTCGAGCAAGATGACGTCGCCTTCGAATGCGATGTTCCCGATTTCCGGATCGTAGATTGTCTGGAAGCCAAAATGGACACGCACGCCCTTCTTACCAGTCGCCATGTTCAGGTTGGCGTCCTTAACGTCTTTGATGACGACGTTGTTGTTAATCTTGACGTTGCCGCGCGCAGCTGCTTTCTTCTCGGCGCTGATGCTTGTGAAACTGAAACCGACGATAGCCATTGAATATCACCTGTACTTGTAGTGGAGGCTCAGAATCGAGAGGCGTATATAAAGGTTATGGGTTTGTGAGGAGCCAGAGACGGTCGAATTCTGCCCGGAAACGGGCTGTTAAGGCTTGATTATGGATAATCAGCACATTCTCGTCATTCCTCGTGTTACCGTTCTTTGTGGGGTTGTAGCTGCCCATGATGACAGTCTTGCCATCGATAATGAATACTTTGTGATGCATGGTTTGTGGATTTGAATCAAAGCGCACATCAAGTCCTGCGGCAAGGAGCCTTTGGTATTCAGAGTATGCGTTTTGTTGCCGTTTCTCAAATACTCCCTGTACAAGAATCCCGTCCTTGGCTTTCTCAATGAGTAGTTTTCCGATGGGGTCGCTGGTGAAGCTGAAGGTCATGAAGTGGATAGTAGTAATGGCCTTCCCTAATTCCTCTAAAACCTGTTTTTCACAGTCATCTTCGGGACAGAAATAGTTCTCGATGAGAAATCCTTCACCATCCTCATGTATTTTATGTTTTATTTTTTTATTTCTTGTTTGTTGTTCTTTCTTCCCCTTTAACTCCTCAAACTCGTCAAGATAATTCTGCGCAATAACTTCCCCTTCAATAATTAAGATGCCATTGTCGTTCTTGAACAATCCGTTCGCGGTCGGATTCGTACTTCCAGTAATTACTATTCTCTCGTCGAGGATGCAAAACTTGTCATGCATCAGTCCGCCGTGCGATGCTTTGACACTGATGCCAAAACCATCATAGTTCTCTTTGAAAACCAACACCTCTACGTTTTTGTGTTTGAGAAGTTGCTCGAGTGGATCATAATCGAGGTCGTAGAACGCACACTTGATTTCTTCAGAATTGTTAATCGCGGTGAGCAGTCCTTGTTTGCAGTCATCAACTTGACAAAAGAGCAAGGTTATCTCACCTGTTTGTGTTGGAATGGCGCAACAGGACAGGAAGAGTAAGGTGAGTAGCAGGATTCTCATGAAGATTGAGGTGAAAGGCGAGCTTCATAAGCCCTTACGTCATTTTTCCGTTTGTTCTTTGAGCCAGGCGAAGCTTTTCCGCAACGCCGATTTAGTCTGTGGCTGTCCTTCTTGCAAAGTCTCAAGCATCTCTCGCACATCATCCTGAGGGGTGAGTGTTTTTCCAGCAATTTTGTGCCGTTTTGCGAACTCCAGAATCATAGCTTCAGGAACAGTAGTGAGTAAGGGAACGAATTTGTTCTCTTCATCCTTGTCTTCCAAGAAATTCCTCAATTCCCTGACCAGTTCGTTTTCAAGAGAAGAAGGCAGAAAGACATTCTTCCGTTTCTTGGTGTTTGCTGGTACGAGGCTTATCTTAATTCTGCCTTGGAAGATATTCTTTAGGAGACTCTTGAGGACCTTGACCTCCACCGTCTTGGTATCAATCAAAAAAAGCTCGTCATAATCGACCCGTTGAGCTCGAATCTCCTTGCGGAGCCGTTTTTCGATGCCGCCGACAGCCATACATCCAGGTCCGAGCACTGATTTTAATGCTTGCCGCTTAAAAGTATTCATTTTAAAATGGTGACAATACACAAAGTATAAAAAGAAAACTTCATTCTCGAGTGATAACGCCTGAGGGCGATATGGGGGGGAAGCGCACACGCGCTTAACTATGCTTCTCACCTCTTTTTCCCGGGAAGGTCTCTTGCTTTGCGCAGGGGGCCTTCTTGGGTTTCTCACTGCTCAAGAAGACTCTTCTATTTTTTTGTGACCTATCCGAAGTAGCCACGTTCGCCCTGGAGGGGCTGCTCTTTCTTCCAGTCAGAATGCAATTTAGAGATAATCGTCCGTAGCCAGTCCTTTTTGGCTTCCCAACGTGGAATAGCGCTTTTCAGAAATCTTCGATACGCTTCCTCGTTTGCTTCGATATCTGCCATGGTGAATTGCCTGAGGACGCTCATGAGCTCACGATAGGACTTCGCGACCTGCTCAATCTCGGCTTCAGTGAAGAAACTACACTCATTCATCGCCGCTAATCCTGAATCTGGCTGAAGTAGCTCCTCGAGTAGCTGAGCGAAGCCTGCCACACGATCTTTCACTTTCTTCGCCATTTCTCGGGCAATAGAGGGTGTTTCTTCGTTGATTGTCAGAAGTTCGAACTCTTCCATCAGCGATTTCGTCTGTTCAAAGCCGCAAGCGAGCAATTCCTTCTCCAAATCCTCTTTAAGGGTCGGAAGCTTCTTCTCTTTGTCCATAGTGTTCTCAGGGTCCCCAGGGCTGTTTATATCCCTTTCGTGCAGCGAAAACGAGTCGAAACATTTAAATAGCAGATATTACAGGTGTAATACAGGCAAATTACAAAAACTCCTCAAAAGCGCATAGAAACGACTAAATGTAATACGAGTGTCTTACGCTTGTTTTACAGAAAACGACAGTGACGCGCGCGATGGTAGCGACGACAGCAACAGTGAACATCAGGCTTCCGAAGGAAGTCTCCGACATTCTAGATACTCTTGTCGAGCGTAAGCTCTTTGCCAACCGCAGCGAAGCTATCCGTGAATTCTGCAGGGACTATCTCGAGGTGAGGCGCTGATGCCTGCTGAGCAAATCGTCACGGTTCGCATGCCTGCTAGCCTCGTCGAAGCGCTCAAAGCCAGAATAGCACCAGATCATTACTCTGACCTCTCGGAACAGGTGCGTAGCATCGTCAGGAAAGGCTGCCTCCACTACGTTAACCCAGTTACGAGTGAAATTAAGGAACTAAAAACCCAACTCAAAGCGGAGCTCATGCAAGAGTCAGGAGATGACCGCGCGAAAGCCCTCATTGACGAGCTCAAGAATCTGCTCAAGGGAGGTGACGCGTCATGAATCGCATCATCTCTTTCATCATTATCTTCACACTCTTTTTCGCTTCCCCGGTACTGGCAAGTATCGACCTTGTCACACCATTAGCTGACGCGGCCACGAACGACCAGAACGCAACCTTTGAGTACTATCCGAGTATACAAGGTATCGAACGCTGCACTCTTGATCTCGAGGGAGAGGAATTCCTTGACGTGACTATTGATAACGAGGAGTTCAACACTTTTACAGTTGTCAATATCGCTCCCGGCAACTACGATTGGAGCGTCAGTTGCGAGAACAGCACAGCAACAGAGCAATCCGGACAACGAACGCTGCTCATCGATTGGACACCACCAGAACTCACTATTATCGAACCGGTCGAGAACGCTACCATTGAAGGCTCTATTATCAAGGTGACTGCGAGCGACGACAATGACGATGAGGTTGCCTGCAGTGCTTATCACGGTGCGACCTTCCTTGCGAGCTTTACTATCGAGGATGGTGGACTCAAGAACGTTGACCTTGGACTTGGCACAGGCACCTATACTATCACTGTTACTTGTTTCGACGAAGCGACGAACGGCGCAATCAAGCAACACACTTTCACGGTCGTTGAGCCCATCCCCAACCTATTCCTTGAGCTCTCAACGAACAAGCAGCTCTATTCCCTTGGTGAATCCATAGCGCTCACCATTGACACGCTTAATGAGGCGAGTGTGAGCATTGAAGTCTGTCCGGACACACAGGGATTCGTCAAATGCTTTACCCCCCTCATCGATGACGGATTTCCCCAGACAGTAGTACTTCCATACACAAATAGCACGGGGACCTACCTCATCGATGGCACTGCCGCCCTCGGTGACCAAACAGTCTATTACACGATTACTTACACTGTCGAGAACACTATGACAGTTGCAATAGCATCTGATGTGGCGCCAGCATACAACCGTGAGATAACGCTCACCGCGACGGCAAACGGTGCCCTTGGCGAAGTCACATATGTCTGGACACTACATGATGATACTGAAGTGAACGGAAGTAAAATTGACATCACTTATAGTGATGCTGGCAGCTACACAGAAACAGTTGTCGCTACTGACGAGAGCGGGAACTCAGTTGAAGCTCAATTCACTGCGACTATTGAGACTGTGTACGACATTGAAGTCCACGTCAAGGACGCAACGACGAATGAAGTACTCGGCGGTGCGACTGTCCAGTTTGAGGACACAGAAGATCATTCATTCACAGCAGATACTGACACTAATGGCAAGACATACTTCTCGCTCGAGAAAGGAGATTACGATCTCTTCGTTTCGAAAATAGGCTATGAGTACAACCTGCAGGAAGTCAAGCTCGACAAACAGCAAACCTTCGTCATCTCGCTCACTTCCACTGGACAGTATAAGCCACTTGTTACGATAGTCTCACCAGGACCGGATGCTACCACAAGCATTCCGACAATCATCAGCTTCACGGTCAATCACGACCAAGAGACTGTTTGCACACTCTCATACATCTCTGAAGGAAGTCAATGGCTCGAGCAATCAGGCATCGTCACGGTTCCAGCGGACGGTGAAGGTGCTTTCGACCTTACTGCCCTCGAAGAGAAGACCTATAGATTCAAGATTGGGTGTGAAGACGCACAGGGTTTCCTCGGTGAGAGTGAAGAGCGTAGTTTCACTGTCGACGAAGATGCAGAAGATGAGACCGAGCTTGTTACTGATGCATGGGGTAATGACCCGCTAGATATCATTGACCGTGCATACGGAGCATATGACTCATTCAACGCAGACCAGCGGACACTCGCTGACCTCCTCTCTTGGGAAGACTCAGTGAAACAACAGAAGCGCGCTATCGAACGCGCGTTGCGCGACAGAGATGCAGTACGGTTCAGGAATGATCTTACAGATGCTGAGAAGCAGACGAAGACAAAAGAATTTGACCGCACCATCACTGAAGCACAACAGACGACTCCATTTGACCTTGCAGTTCTAGAGAAAAAGAAGCGGGTCGAGAACCTCAACAGTGCTGACATCGCAGCCATCGTCGAAAGTATCATTGAATCTAAGGAATACACACTCACTGCTAAACAAGCGCAGGGATGGCTTGATGAGCTCCAGCAAGGGTTCACGAAAGAGACGACTGTCTTTCGTGGGAAGATACTCATGGCAGATGGTACTGAGCGAGACATAAGTCTCATCACATACACATTCACGTACAAGAACCCTGACGCGCTCGAGGACCACACGCTCTACGAACTCATCCCCGAGCAAATGGCTGCAGATGCAAAGAGTGTTATCACTTTGAACAAGCACGTGGTCACTAAGACTCAACCACCGGTGCTTGAATTCCAGCCCGAGAAGACAATCACGTATTATGTTGAGGTAGACGTGCCAATCAGCACACTCCTCGGAGCCCAGACAGTCTTGCTCAAGAAACTCACCGTGTCAGACATGGAAGAAGTGACAGGAAAGGCATTCCTGTCCAACTCAACGAGATTTGACTGGAAGCTCAGTCTTGCGCTGACGATACTGCTCACGATTCTCATCGCTGCTGCTCGTCGCTTCGATGCGGTTAGACACTTCAAGTATCTTTTCTATGCTGAATCGAAGAAGAAGTCACTCCACGCAATCCAGACCATCATCAATGACGGTCACTCACACCTTGACGCGGGCGACCTTGAACGCGCGATGATGCGATACAAGGAAGCGAAGCTCTCCTACGAACACTTGAGTGCGTATGCGCAGAACGAGGTTCTCCCCGACATACTCCGTCTTCACGAATTCCTCGACGACGCCTACTTCCGGAAACTACTGAACCGTATCGGTGAAGCGATTGATGCGGGCAGGATGGCTGACGCGATTGAGGACTACGCTCGACTCGAAGGAACCTTCGAACACCTTCCCGCTGAGAAGCAGAATGATCTCATCATGGTCGTAAATGAGATTTCGCGCAAGCTCCACCTTGGAGGTGACGCTGCATGAGGACGATAACTCGACAACGCCGCGCTGCCTTCTGGCTTGGCATTCTCCTCCTCACGATTTTCGCGATTAAAGGCCTAGTTATTGTTAGCCAGTTCATCGGCTACGCAACGAGTTCTGATGCAGAGGCAGGAACAATCACCCAACTCATCATCCGCCATGAAGTACCAACGGAAAACTGGGCTGCGGTATTCGGTGTTGCTGTGCGCGTACCTGGTTATCTCAATCAACAGTTTGAGGATTTCACCGCGGGTGACATGGAAGAAACTAACCTCCTCTTCGATTGCATGGAAAGCAACATAGAACATGAGGTCTTTGTGACAGAGTCTGACCCTGCACTTTTGGACATCTCGAACATGTTCTCTATCACTGTTGCGGAGCTTGATGCCTATTATGGACGTGATTCTAATGACTTTGATAGCGCGACGAACACCTTCACGCAGGCTATTAGTTTCCAATACGGTTCAACGACAGTGAATACTGTTGGTACTGTAGCCTACAAGCTCGGCGAATCACCCCCGACGACTTTTAGGATAGCGGCGGCGCAACTCTCTGATGGCTCACCGGTGTATGTGGCGATAGTAACGAACTTCACTGATGGGTATAATGGGCGACTCTACAACTACCAGCTCCTCCTTCCTGCTTCGATAAATGTGACGACTCGCTATTACTTTTGGACTGACCCTAATGATATCTGCCCTGAAGGTGAAGGGCAAGAGCCCAACAAGGGTGTCGTATTCGGCAAGGTCACGACAACAACTGGCATTCCTATTCCTGGCGTCATCGTTGAGGTGGCTGGCGTTACGAACATCACCGACATTAATGGAAACTATACTATCAGAACTCAAGAAGGAACCCACAATATCTTTGCAATCAAGACAGGGTTCGATGTCTACAAGAACAACGTTACAGTAATCGCGAACAACAAAACGCGTCATGACATCATCCTCGAAGAGACAGTCATCCCGAACGACAACACAGGTATCGGCCCTGGACAGGACAACCCGGGGGATGATGTTGGGCCTGCACAACAGGAAGGAATCGGTCCAGGGCAGGATGTTGGTCCTGGTGAGGCACCGCTCGTCCCATTCGTGCAGCAGCCGAAAGTCATCGAAGGCAAGGATTTCATAATTAGCCTTACAGAGTTGAACAGAAAATTGCGCCTCGGCCAGTTCGTGCAGGACCGAATCTACATCTACAATTTCCGGAAGACCCCTGTGACAATCACCTTAGCGGTTAACGGCACGAATATCAGCCGTCTTATCACCGTTGATAAGAACGAGATTGTCGTCGACCCGAACGGGAAGGGTGAGTTCGTGCTCACAATCTTTGGTGTTGGTAGCACGGGCATCTTCAACGGCACGATTGAGTTGGATGGTGACATCAACGCTTCTATTCCTGTGCGTATAGATATCTTGCCGCGCGAACAACTTCCTATAGAGGCACTTCATATAGAGGTGGAGACTGCAGAGAAGCGATACTACCCGAATGACCTGGTCAGAGTGAAGACTGACTTACGTAACATGCTCATTGATCAGCAATATCCTGTTAGGCTCTTCTTTACAGTGCAGAACCCTGAAGGCGATGAGACTATCTGGAGCTACGAGACGAACGTGCATATCAAGACTGCATTCAGTCTTATCAAGAGCTTCAAGCTACAGAACAGCGTCAAGAGTGGTGATTACATCCTCCGTGTTAGCGCTACATATTTGGGATTGAGCAGCGGGACGAGCACGATATTCCATGTCGCTGTGCCGTTCTGGCAACGTAGTCTCTTCGGTTTGAAGTATTGGCTCTGGTTCCTTATCCTAGCGTTCATCGCAGCTGGCATCGGCGCGTTCTTCTATATCAGGAAGAAGATTGAGGAGAAGAAGAAATATCACCTCAAGGTCGACTACGACGAGCTGCCGAAACCAGGACCGCGCAGCATTTATGTCGGGAAGATTGCTGAGACTGACAAGACGACCTATTTCAATCTCGAGAACTTCAAGACGCACACTATCGTCGCTGGCTCGACAGGTGGTGGTAAATCGGTGAGTGCCCAAGTTATCATTGAGGAAGCTCTTGACAAGGATATTGCGGTCGTCGTCTTTGACCCGACGGCACAATGGACTGGTATGCTCCGGCCGTGCAAGGACAAGACTATGCTCGCACTTTACCCACTCTATGGTATGAAGAAGACTGACGCGAAGGCTTTCCCAGGAAACATCCGACAGATTAACAACGCGCGTGAGAAGATTGACATCAGGAAGTATGCGAAACCAGGCGAGATTCAGGTGTTCTGCGGGCACAAGCTCGATCCGAAGGACATGGACATCATGGTCGCGAATGCAATCAGGGAAATTTTCCACGCGAGCTTCCCCGAAAACAAGCTCCTCAAGATATTCTTCGTCTTTGATGAGGTGCACCGACTCCTGCCGAAATTCGGTGGCAGTGGCGATGGCTTCCTCCAAATCGAGCGTGGTTGTCGTGAATTCCGTAAGTGGGGTCTTGGCATGATGCTAATCTCACAGGTCCTGAGCGACTTCGTCGGTACAATCAAGGCGAACATCAACACAGAAATCCAGATGCGAACCCGCGACGAAGGTGACCTCGAACGTATCAGGCAGAAGTACGGCGAGGATGTGTTGCGCAGTCTGGTGAAAGCAACAGTTGGTACAGGTATGGTGGAGAATCCCGCCTATAACAGAGGTCAGCCGTACTTCGTTGGTTTCAAACCACTCAAGCACAGCGTCGAGAGGTTGACTGATGAGGAGATTGAGCAGTACAACGAGTATAACGATAGGATTGACAACCTCTACTACAGTCTCGAACAGCTTGAAGAGGCGAAGATAGATGTTTTCGATCTCAAGCTTGAACTCAAGCTCGCCCTCGATAAAGTAAAAACTGGAAATTTCAACATGGTCAAGATATATTTGGAAGGCCTCGAGCCGCGCATTGACAAGCAATGGCAAAAACTCGGGAGGAAGCCGAAGGTGATGGAACGCGAGCTCGTCGACATGAGCGAGATCCAGGAAGATCTGAAGAAGGCACAGGCCGATCGCGATAAGGCTATCGCCGCTGAGGAGAAGGAAGGCGCTGACAAAAAGGGCGCAGAGGAAAAGAAGGAATGGGGTTGGAAGGACGATGTTTCACCCGACAAGATTCTCAACCTGAAGAACGGCATGATTGTCATCAACCTCGCGTCACTCTACGATGAGGTCAGTGCGATGAAAGATGCGGACCTGCCGAACGAATTCCTACCAGAGCCACCAGAGCCAGAAGAGGGCGAGGAACCGAAGCAGCCAATCAACACCTTTGCAGAATGGGTAGTGAACGCGACTGGTGACACCAAGCTTGGCTATGCACTTGCGGCCTGCACGACGAAGGAAGAGATGATAGCGTTGCTAGATAAGAAGAAGGAAGGTCAAGAGATTCCTGATGCGAAGCCACCAGCGTGGTTTGTCAAGCAGGCTGGCGCCGCTGTTGTCGAGGAGAAAGAAGCTGCAGAAGAGAAGAAAGAGGAAGTGAAGGAAGCGGCACCTGCGGAAGAGCAGAAAGAAGATGTGACACCACAACCTGCAGAAACTTCTGCAGCTGAACAAACAACACCTGAGATTCCAACACCTGAGACTCCTGAAGCACAAGCTCCAGAACAGCCTGCACAACCTGCTCCAGTCCAACCTGAACAACCAAAACAAGAAACTCCCACTACAGAAACTCCCACTACAGAAACTCCC
>JAAOYD010000002.1 GCA_018221165.1 Candidatus Woesearchaeota archaeon
ATCTCGTTCGTGCTCGCATCGCGGCCACCAGCGAGGAGAATGCCATCGCTGGAGATGCACCAGCGGAACTTCTCATACCAGGCTTTCTTTCTGCGAACCTTCTTCTTCGGCGCTTGTTTCTTCTCGACAACGACTGATTCGGCCGCGAGTTTAGCACGCCATTCCACGAGCGCCTGCTCAGCTCCTTTCGCTTTTTTCCGCGCTTTCTTCGCAGCCTCGAAATAGCGCTGCGCATTCTCATCAACGCTCTGCCGAAGGTCAAGAGTGATTTTCATTGGAGAACGGAACTACCGAGGCTTTTTCAGCATTTCGGCAGGGGCTGCTTCGATGCGAGAGGTGCGGGACACAAATCAGGTATGCCGCCCACTTCGATATTGGAAAAAAGCTCCACAGAGGTACTTGCACTGACGCTGAAGGGGATTTGTGCGCTTGCGGTTTGTCCTGGATTCAAGCGAGAATTTGGCATGGTAATATCAAATGCGTCGCTGCCAAGACTGTTAATCCTGAGAATCAAAGATGAAATAGGTTCTTCGCCAGTATTTCGTGCTTCGACGTTAATTTTCCCTGATGTCTCGTCAAAGCAGAACTCCCGCACAGTCACTTTAATCTCAGAACAATCGATACTCTTTGTTCCCCCCTGCCAGTTCATAATCATACCACCAAGCGCGACGGCGAAAGCCATCAGCAGGACGGTTGCGATGAGGGGAGACATCCCTCGCCTATTCAGCGTACGCATACATCCTTGTCGTGCGAAGAACCGTATTTAAAGATTTCTATTGAATTGCTGCTTTTACCGACGAAATGTCCCTCCTTTAGAAGAGCGAAAAGTTTATCAGGGGGTTATTACTCCAGAATAAGATGGATGAATATGAAGCTCTGGATGAAATTGGACCTGGTATGGAAATAATTGATAGGATTCCAGCTTTTCTTGGTGGTATTACTCCTTACTTGATGACGGAGGATTTGTACTTTGGTTGTGTTACGGCTTTTGTTGCAATTGGGGCTCGTGCTTTTCAATGGGGTATTGAAAATACTGATCATATTGATTGGCTCAATGAGTTTGGCTTTTCAAGAATTGCTTCACCTCGTATTCTTCGTGAGCGACAAATCAACCAAACTTTGCGTAAGCTTTATTAACCCCATTCTTGTGCTTCTTTTTGGGTGGTATGAATGTTTTATGAATACATCATTGGTGCGGTTATCCTCTTCCTGTTCTCTGGATTGAAGGTCGTCAAAGAATATGAACGCGGCGTCAAATTCACACTTGGAAAGTATTCTGGCGTGATGAAGCCTGGCTTACGGCTCGTGATACCTATTCTCCAAAGCTGGCAACGCATCGACATGCGAGTCAAAGCTGTTGATGTTCCTGACCAGGATTGCATCACGAAGGATAACATTTCTGTGAATGTCAATGCGGTGATTTATTACAAGGTCGCAGATGCGGCGAAAGCCGTCATTGAAGTTGAGCAGTTCATGTGGGCTACGTCGCAATTGGCGCAGACAAGCATGCGTAATATAGTCGGTGAAGTCGAGCTTGATGATTTGTTGAGCAAGCGGGACCAGATTAGCGACAAGATTCAGAAGATTGTCGATAAAGCTACTGACCCTTGGGGCATCAAGGTCGAGACGGTTGACCTGAAAGATGTCATCTTGCCGCAAGACATGAAGCGAACAATTTCCAAACAAGCTGAAGCTGAACGTGAGAAGCGAGCGGTGATTATCAAGGCCCAAGGTGAAGTGATTGCTGCGACGAACATGGCAAAAGCTGCCGGCACGCTTTCGAAGAGCACCGGCGCGTTGCATCTGAGGACGCTGCAGACCTTGAATGACCTGTCATCCGACCAGTCGAACACAGTCATCTTCGCGTTGCCGCTTGAGATACTCAGAGGTTTCGAGAAGATAGGTGGGAAGAGATAAATTATTTTTTAGAAACTTTTTTTATTCTATTTCTTATAGATTTCTAATGCTTCTTCCTCGACGATTTGTAGTTTGCCAGGAATGATTAAGGAATGTAACTGTCCACCGAAGTCGAAGTTTTCGAGTTCTTTTATTGTTCCGACTTTGATGACTTGGTTGTCTTGTCCGATGCGTGCAACACCGATGACGAGAAGATTGTCAGTGATTACTTTCTCTTTTCTTTTGTCTTCTATTTTTTTGAGTATTTGTAATCCTTCGTTCACTGTCATGAAGCGTTCTTTATCGGCTTTGATGTCGAGGAGGCATAATGTGTGCAGGCCGTTCGCCTTGTTCATCTTGATGACGTCGTAGGGCGTTTCGGGTTCGAAGTTCTTCTCCCAATACGGGATGGAGGTCGTTTTTCCATACTTGTAGAGTTCTAAACCAACTTCACCGACGGCGTTCATGATGGAAGCATTGTGGATGATTTCAACGTTGATTCCTTTTTCCTTTGCTCTGAGGAACAAATCAGTGTGCGTGGTTGCTCCAAACGGATCGCCGACAACGAGGAATGCAACGTCTTTGTCCTTTGCAGGCTCAAGAATCTTCTCCGCTTCTTTCTCGACGAGGTTTCTGTCTGCAAGAATGATTTTCTTGTTGTAGAATTTCTCCAGTTCTTTTTCTTTTATTCCTAGGAGTGAGGTGTAGGATTCGAGAAAGACGAGTTCTGATTTCTTAATCGCGTCAAGCCCTTTAACCGAGATGTCTTTCTCGTCGCCTAATCCGAGACCGATGAAGTAGAGTGTCATAGTAATCAGAACTAAGAAAGGGGTTAAAAAGCTATTTCTTCATGCCTTGCAGCGCCAAGATGTCCTCAGTGGTGAGCTTGCCCTTCTTCTTCACCTTCTCTTCAGCTTCCTTCGCACGCTCTTTGAGGCTCTTCATCTCCTCTTGTTTCTGGTCCTCTTTGAGCTTCACGTTCTGCTTCGACAATCCTTCCTTGATTCTCTGTAAGGTAGCAATGCGTTCCTTTAGATCCTGGTTGATTTTGATGTAGGCGTCCTTCTCGACGAGGAACTCCTTGTAGCGAGCTTCCTCTTCCTTGCGTAAGTCGCCGAGGCCACCGCTCTCGCTCATGAGAGCTTCGTGGCGAGTCTGTGACTCCTTTGCTTTCTCTTGAACCTGACGGTGGAAGCTGTTTGCCTCCTTCTTGAGCTTGTCAATTTCCTTGGATTTATCCTTGATAGTATTGAACACGACAGCCTTATCCTTAACCTCGTTGAATTGCTTCTTGAGGTCCTTGAGACTCTTCATGAGTTTGCGTTCTGCGTCGAAACTCATCGGCTGGGTCTCGAGCTTGAACTCCAAAGCCTCAATTTGGCGTTCTAATGCTGCAGGAGAATTCTTTCGGTCGAACTGACCCAAGAGATCCTTATTCTCCTCGTTCAGCTTCTTAATCTCCTGGACTTTCTCGCGAATCTGAGCGTTGAGTACGTCACGCTGTTTCTTGAGCTGACGGACGTCGTTTGTGATTGAGTTGCGCTCCTTCTTGCTGCCTGAGAGGTCACCGAGCTTCTCACTGATTTGCTTGGTAACTTCTGCTTTCTTGCGGAATGCGGCTTCTTTCTTCTTGTTCGCCTTGGCGACCTTCTCCTTGAACTCCTGCACCTCGCGTTTTGCGATTTCGAGTTGCTTCATGAGCTGGTCGACATTAGTTGTGAGTTCTGGAGTGGGCTTCTTCTCTTCCTTATTGGCTTTCTTTGCCGTCTTCTTGGCTTTCTTCGGTTTCTTGTCCTTCTTTTCTTTGGCTTCTTTCTTCTCTTCAGGAGCCTTTTCTTCTTTTGTCTCCTCAGACTTCTCCTCTTTCGGAGACTCTTCTTTTGCTTCTTCCTTTGGAGCTTCAGGAGTGGCTTTGGTCTTCTTGTCCTTTGAGGGCTCTGCCTCGGGAACTTTGGACATCTCTGCGGTCTCAACAGCGAGCGCTTCTTCAGGGCTCAGCTCGACCTTCTCTGGTTCAGCCATAGTGCATACCTAGTACTCATAGGAAAGAGGTTTTAGAGAAGGAGGAAGAGTTTATCCGAAAAGCGAGCCGAGACCGGCCGCAGCTTCTTCAGGCTTCTTACCTTCTTCCTTCTTCTCCTTCTTAGGGGCATCGCCAGCAGGTGCATCACCCGCAGGAGCAGCACCAGCAGCCGCAGGAGCGGCGACAGGCGCAGCGTTTGCGATAGCCTCGTCGATGTTAACATCCGTAAGCGCAGCAATCAAAGCTTTGATTCTTCCATCATCAGCCTTGACACCTGCCGCCTCGAGGACGCTTTTGAGTGAACTTTCAGTGACTTCCTTACCTGCTTTGTGCAGGACCAGTGCAGCGTAGACGTACTCCATTTTTTTCGCCTCCATGTAAGCATTAACCAAAGAGTGAGCCGAGACCGGCCGCAGCTTCTTCAGGTTTTTTCTCTTCTTTCTTCTCCTCTTTCGGTGCGTCGCCCGCCGGAGCAGCTTCAGGTGCGGGAGCCGCTGCTTGTGCAGCTTTTGCTTCAGCACTCAATGCTTCATCCGGGAGCAATCCTGAGAGAGCAAGGCTCGTAGCATAGGCCTTGCTGAGGAGTGGTTTGATGGTCTCGCCATTCACGACACCACGGTCGAGAGCGAGGGCAGTAGCGTCCATGAACGCCTTCTGCAGCATGTTCGTGATGGTTTCCTTCGTCGGGAAGCCAATCTCCATAGCGAGACTGAACGCGTCAGTGTGCGCCTTGATAAGGTCACTCATGTACGCTTCCTCGTCGATATCGAGGACAGCCTTCGTCAGGATTTCGCCGTTTTCAAGAACAGCGTTGATATTGAGACCGATGCGCATCGGTTCGATGCCCAAACGGGAGAGGATGCCTGCGAGTAGTTGACTCACTTCGTCGCCAGCACTGGCGACTTTGCTATCCTCCTTGATGGCAATCTTGCCGTCTTCAACACCTGCCTTGATGCCAACGCCACCGAGCTCACCAATAATAGGGCCTGGTGCGAAGCTGGTCGGACCTGCGGGGACGATGATATCATCTGGAGCAGTCTGACCGCCTTTGATAGGGGCTTTACTCTGGCTTTTCTTGAGGAGTTTGAAGAGTGCGAAGGGATTCTCCTTGGTGAAAATCATTGCGGGCATGCCGCTGATGTGCTCGCTGAGCTTGTCCAGGCCGTCCTTTTTCGCCTGCTCGAACGCTTTTGCGATGAGGCGGCGCTTCGTCATCTTGAGGACGATGTCTTGCTCACGGAGCTTGGCGCGCATGTGCTGAAGCTGCTTCGCAGGAAGATTCTCCATGTCAACGACGCCGATAATCGGGAACTCATCAATGAGCTTCACAAACTCGGCAACCGTCTCCTTCTTTGCAGCGCTCGGCTCTGTCATTTCTTTTACCCGTGAATCTTGATAGGCTTGCCCATTGAAAGTTTGACATAGGCATGCTTCATATTATTCTTTTCTCGAGGAAGGTGATGGATAATCTGATCGAAGAGGAACTTAATGTTATCCAGAAGGTCAGCAACATCCATCTCTTGCGTACCTGCAAGCACTTGGATGTTCGGACTCTTCTTCGCGCTAATCTTCACAGTGCGCTGAAGCTTCTCGTAGAGCGGAGCGAGTGGTGCTTTCGGCGGCACGATGCAGCCAGCCTTTGGATTGGGCATCTGACTACGCGGACCAAGGACTCTACCGAAAGACTGCGCGATCTTGGGCATGATATTCGCCTGGCCAACGAAGAACTCGTGTTCGCCAGCGATGCGCTTGATTTCCTTCTTGCCGAGCTTGTCGAACTGGTCGCTTGTGACAACAGTGTCGAACACTTTTTCTGCGTCTTCCTTCATCTCAGGGCCGACGAGGGCGCACATCTTGCGCTTCTTCCCAATAGTCTTGTGGACTTGGACGAAGAATTCGACTTGTTCCTCGGGCTTCTTGAGATTTAGTTCCTTAAGCGCAACAATAAGATCGAATGATTGCTTAAACTTGCGAGAATCGTCTTTCTTGAGACCTTCAATGGTCTCCTTGAGTTCTTTGTCGTTCATCATATGCTTTCACGTGAACTACTACCGAAGTAGTGGTAGCCGCTGAGAACAATACCCCCTTTATAAGCGTTACTCTTTTGGTTTGGCCTTGGGTTTTTCAGAGGCTTTCTCATCTTCTGCGATAAACGCGTTGAGGTCCTCGAGCATCTCCTTCAGGGTCTCCTCAGGCATGCCATGGCCTGCGGTGCCTTGTTCAATCGTCTCGAACGCGCTCACATGGCAGCCCACACAGTGCAAGCCATACTGCATCATGACGAAGGCAGCTTTCGGATACTTCTGCACGACCTCGCCGATGAGCATGTCGCGAGTGACGAATTCCTTGCTCGGTTCCTTCTCTTTTTTCTTTTCCTTTTTTTCAGTCATGTATCTGGCCTCCAAGGGCTTGAGCGAAGCGAAACCCTTGCTTCCCAGGGTAGCGACGCTGACGCCAGCGCTCGGATTTGAACCGAGAATCCCCGAAGGGACCAGGTCTCAAGCCTGGCGCAATACCAGATTATGCGACGCTGGCAACTTTGAGAGAGAACAAAGAGGGGTTTATAAAGAGTTCTATGACCCAATCCAGTAGGTTGAACTTCTCGGGGCGACGCTGTAGCGCTTCATATTGAGGAAGCTCTTCACAAGATCAACAACATCCCAACAGTCGCGAATCGCCACATCTTCAGCGAGGTGCGTCTGACTGCGCTTGATGAACTTGTCCGTCACTGTACGGAGAAAGTAGAAGAAGACACGATTCTCCCAACGGTGTTCGAAATCAGTATAGAGATTCGCGTCAAACCAGAGTTCGGCACGGCCATGAAAGAGTTTGCGCTTCACGCCATCAATCTCGACAACGCGCTCTTTCAAGTTCTTGAAAAAAGCATGAACCCTAATTTCAACTTTGAGATAATAGTTCGGTTTCTTGTAGGGCAGCAATTCAATGGTCACTTGGCGACCGGTTTCATAGACTTCTTCGTAGTTCTTCGCCTCGCAACGATCATAGCCGCGCTCGCGGAAGTAGTTGTCAATCTCCCAGAACAAGCCTTCTAAATCAAAGAGTCCTTCGTACTGGACTTGCTTGCCATCAACGAGATATTTGACTTCACTCATACTACCACGGTGCCTTATGTTTTGTCGACATATTTAAACATTCCTGAATCACGGTCGCGATATCCTGCGCACGATACTGATGAACATCGAGGAAATCAGTCTCCGCTTCGCGCCATCTCATCTCCATGTAGAGCTTGCCGAGGAATTCCTTGAATTTACTTCCTTTGAAGAAATGGTTTCGGTCAGTGATTGTCGTGTCCTTGATGGTGAACTGGGCCATTCCGTTGATAATCTTCCGCGGTTCGCCATTGACCATGACTTCTTGGCTGGACAGGTGCCACATCTCAATCTTTATATCGTAGCGTTCCGCCCAGAACTCGTCGATATCCCTCTGTGCATACCAGTCGGCCTTGATGCGCTTCCCAGTGTCCTTGATGCGGTTCTCGTAGAAACGGAAACGGCGCTGCTCAAACCAGCGCTGCAAGGTGCGTGCAGTATAGGTCCAATCGAACGGTCCTTTGAACCGCACGACAATCTTCTGCTGGCCAGCAAACTGGTCGCCAGGCAGGCCGCTGCCCTTGTCACCGGCCTTCATCTTAGAGATTCCCATAGCTACACCTAGAACTTCCACCGACGAGAGAGTTTATAAAGATATCGCAGAGATGACGCTCACCTGCATCCAATGACAGGCAGCAAGCTTTTTAAAGCAACCTTTGCTCACTTTTCTCTATGGCGAAGAAAGACCAGAACGCGGACCAGGACACAAAAGGCATCACTGTCAAGAAGACAGAAGACATGCCCGAATGGTACACGCAAGTCTGCCTCAAAGCAGAACTCGCTGATTACTCCCCTATCAAAGGTTGTATGGTCATCCGTCCGAACGGCTTCGCTCTCTGGCAAGCCATTGTTGACCAATTCAATGCCTATCTCAAGGAAGACAAGGTGCAGAACGCCTACTTCCCACTCTTCATCCCAGAAAGCTTCTTTAAACGGGAAGCGGAGCACGCAGAAGGCTTCACTCCGGAAGTGGCGTGGGTGCAGAATAAGGATGATAAAGGCGAGCGCTTCGCTATCAGACCTACATCAGAAACCATCATGTATGATAGCTATGGCAAGTGGATTCGCTCATGGAGAGACCTTCCGCTGAGAATCAACCAGTGGTGCAACATCGTCCGGTGGGAAGTCCAGGATGTGAAACTCTTCCTCCGGAGCAGAGAATTCCTCTGGCAAGAAGGCCACTGCGTCTATGAAACAGACAAGGAATGTCACGAAGAGACACTTCATTATCTTGAACGCTACCGGCAGATCTCAGAAGACCTCCTTGCTATACCCGTTACGCTTGGCCTCAAGACGGAGCGAGAGAAGTTCGCTGGTGCAATCAGAACCTACTCTATCGAGTCACTCATGCCCGACGGCAAAGCGTTGCAGATGGGCACGTCCCACGACCTCAGCCAAGGCTTTGCGAAATCATTCGAGATCAGCTTCCAGGACAAGGAAGGTAAACATGCGCGTCCATGGCAGAACAGCTGGGGCATCAGCACGCGAATGATTGGCGCCATCGTGCTCACCCACGGCGACGACAAAGGACTCATCATCCCACCAAGAGCAGCACTCAACAAAGTAGCAATTGTTCCCATTATCTTCGAAGACAAGAAAGACATGATTATCAAAGAAACGGAGAAGGTTGGGGAGCTCCTCTCAGAGTTCAATCCTATCGTTGACACGCGCGGCGACTACACAAGTGGCTGGAAGTTCAACGAGTACGAACTCAAAGGCATTCCTCTTCGTGTTGAAGTCGGACCGAAAGACATCGAGAAGAAACAAGCAGTGGTTGTTCGCCGCGACACTGGCAAGAAGGAGTTCATCCCGCTCGACAAACTCAAGCAACACATCACGGACACACTCGAGGCCATGCATAAGAATCTCTACGACACTGCGAAGAAACGCATCGACGCTGACATTGTCACGGTCAAAGACTTCAAAGCATTCGAGAAAGCCATCGAAGACAAGAAGATGGTCTTCACAGCGCACTGCGGCGAGGACGACTGCGAGCTCTGCATCAAGGAGAAAACAGCCGCGACCTCACGCTGCATCCCGTTCAAGGGCGGCGAACCCGGCAGTGAGACATGTGTCCACTGCGACAAGCCCGCAAAGTACAAGCTCTACTTCGCGCGAGCATATTAAAAACACCTCTTTCTTCCTTTTTTTCATGATAGAGATAGACGGCAGCCACGGTGAAGGAGGGGGTGCAATTCTCAGAACCGCACTCGCACTTTCAACCATCACAAACAAACCATTCAGAATCAAAAACATTCGACACAGCCGTCCAAACCCAGGCTTGAAAAGAGAACACCTCTACTGCATCCGAATTCTCCAACAGCTTTCAAAAGCGAAAGTCGAAGACGCGCATCTTGGTTCGGAATCAATCATGTTTGTTCCTGGTGAAGTTAAGAGCAAGAAGATTGAGTATGACTTGGAGACTGCGGCAAGCACGACACTGGTCGCCCAATGCATCATCCTCTCGACTATTTTTACCGGTAAACGGGTCTCCCTCGAACTCATTGGCGGTACTGATGTCAAATGGAGTATCCCGGCGGATTATCTCGCCAATGTTGTCGCGCCCGCACTAAAACCGCTTGGTGATATCATTGTCAGAATACAAAAGCGCGGTTACTACCCAAAAGGCAGTGGGAAACTCACTGTAAGCATCAAAGGGCATGAACGCATGGACGGCAGCGCGCTGCCAAAACTTACATTTATTGAACGGGGTAACTCTGTAGTGATTCAGGGTAGCGCACACGCATCTGTAGAATTAGAGAAAGCTGAAGTAGCAGGCAGGATGAAAGCAACAGTCGATCTCCTGCTGAAAGAAGCTGACATCAGTCAATCATACTCGGTGACCAAAAGTACCGGCGCCTGTGTCACGCTCTGGGCACGCTACGAACACACAACGCTTGGCGCGTCAGGACTCGGGGAAAAAGGAGTCAAGGCAGAAACAATAGCCGAGAACGCGGTGAAAGAGTTGCAGGAATATATAGGGAGTAAGGCGGTCGTTGATTCTCATCTTGCTGACCAGCTTACACCGTATCTTGCCCTATGTGGTGGTTCTTTGAAGACGAACAAGATAACTGGGCATGTCAAGAGCAACATCTACGTCTGCGAACAGTTTCTCGACGTGAAATTCGAGATCGATGAAGAGAAAGGAATAGTAAAAACTGTTTCTACTTGAGCCCAGCCATCTGGATATCGTCATATAATTCCCTGATGGTCGTGTACAACACCTGCTTCTCATGAGGTGACAATTTCTCCTTGTTGAAGCGCTCACGAATCTTATTGTATAAATTCCGTGCTTCTGCGATGTCATCACTTGACAACGCTTGCCGCGCCTGGTCAAGCATGGTGTAGATTTTCAGGTTGCGGACGCTCTCAGGATCGGGTGCGTCACCCATATCCGAGAGCTTGGCTTTCAAGTAATTGTGCATGCCGCCCTTGCTGAGCCGCTTCTCATGCTCCTCGATGCTTTGTTCGGCTTCCTCGACATACTGTGCAATCTTTCGTCGCTCCTGCAGTTTCTCCTCAAGCTTTGCTTCAGCTTCTTCTGCCTTCTTCCGGCGGTCCTCGAGTTTACGCTGCTCGTTCTTAACCGTGTTGATATTCTTCTTCTGCACGGCTTCGGCTGTCTTCTTCTCTTTCGTGAACTTGCTCTTCGCCTGCTTCATCTCCGCCAGTTCCTTCTTCAGGACAGCTTCCTGCTTGGTCATCTCCTGCTCACGCTTGTTCAGCTTGTCTCGGAGCGTCTTGACGATTTTCTCCTGGCGTGCAATGCTCGTTTTTGTCGTTGTGACCTTCTTCCTTTCCTCGTTGAACTTGTCCTTCTCGTCCACGAATTTCTCCTTCTCCTTTTCGAGCTTTTCGCGGTCAATGTGAATGGCCTTAACATCAGCTTCGGCCTTCTTAGCTTCAGTGAGTAGTTGTTCTGCTTCGTGACGGCTTGCTTCCATCTCAGAGCGTTCTTTGTTCAAAGTCTGCTCAAGATTCTTCAAGCTTTCTTGTTGGGCCCGAAGCTTTTCCTCGCGTTCGGTCGCACGTTCATCGCGCTTCTCGTACTTCTGTTCGAAAGCGCGTTCCATCACTTCGAGCTTCTGCTCGTATTCGCGCTTGGTGTCCACTGCTTCTTGGCGTTCGTTGTGGAGACCTTCACGCTCTTCAGCGAGTTGTCGCTCAACTTCAGCACTGAGTCGCTCCTCAATACCTTTCGTGACGAGTTTGTGTTCTTCTTCAAGCTCTTCGGACTTCTCACGGAGTTGCTGCTGCAATCCCTCAAGTTTCGCTTGTATACCATCAGCGTCGTCCAGCTTCTGCTTGCGTTGCGCGATAATCTCATCAATCTTTGACTCTTCATCGTCGAAGCGTTCAGTAAGCGCATCCTCGTGGGATTTGAGAATCTTGAGCAGTTCCTTCTTCGCCCCTTGGTTCCTCATCTGCTCGGCGATACGTTCCTCCTCGAGGACGTGCTGGAGCCACGCGGCGAAATCATTCTTGTCTTCGGTAACGTGATACTTGAAAGTCTCTTCGTCAATTATCTCAAGCGCGTCAAGAAGATCGCGGAGACTCTTCAGAGAAGCCCCGTTCTTGAGGACGAACTCTTTCCCCGGCGAGACTTGTCTGTCGAATGGGTGGTCTGATGATGGGACATCGTCATGCTTGACGAGGTCATGGAGTTCCTGGTCGAGTTGTTTGTGCTCTTCTTCGAGATCGTGGAAATGCTCACCGATAAGATCGTCGAACTTGACCGGTTCGCCCGGTTCGGCTGTCGGTGCTTCAGCTTCTTCATGGACTGGTTGCGCTTCTGGTAGTTCAGGTGGTGCTTCGAATTCTTCAGGAATTGCTTCACCAGGAAGTGCATGTTCTTCGGGCAACGGTTCATCGACCGGTGCTGGTTCATCAAGGTCTGGGAGATTATCAGAAGTGTCCGTCGGTTCAGGTTCTTCACGCTTTTCCCACTTACCAGCTTCTTGCGGTGTTGGAAGTGTAGCTTCTTCAGCCCACTCAGACGAATCACTATCGGGAGGCCGTTGTTCATGCTCGCTCCACTCATCTACTTCGAAGCTTCCCTGTTCACGTGGCTCTTCAGTGGGTGGTGCAATAGGTTCGGGTGCGGTGGAGGTCTCCATTGCAATAGGTTCCTCTTCTTGTATTGGAGATTCAGGTAATTGAGCGTCAGGTGTCGGTTTTTGAGTAGGTTCTTCGGGTACTATTTCTGGAGCTGTAGGCTCAGGAGCGGGCACACTCTTAGTAGGTTCTGGAGGTGGCATGTCTTGAGTTTCAGGTGCGGGAGGGTTCGGTGCGGTACCCTCTTGCTCAGCTAAGCCAAGCTTCTGACGAATGTCATCGAGATTGAAGTTCTCTTCAGTGCTCTGTCCGGCTTCGAAGCTCGAGAGCTGTTCGGCAGCAGCAGGAATCTCGGCCTCTTCATTTTCTTTCTTCTTGAAGAGCTTGCCAAAGAATCCTTTTTGACCGTCCGGCACGCCAGGCGCGCTCGGCGGAGCAATATCAAGAGCACTCATGAATGGACACCCCCTTTCGGAACTAGGATAATGCTTCGAACGTTTTCTCGTCGGTAAGGCCGAAGCACTTCCTTCATCAGTGGGTACACCTGAAGAGTATTTAAACGTTTTGTGACCACTTCTGGAGAGAGAACACGGATTTCTCTCTCTGAGCCCGGCGAAAAGGTTAAAAGGTCTCTCCTCCCTTGTTTGGGTATGGAAACGCCGGAAGAGTTCACCACATATCTTCATTCGCTTCAAGGACGGCTCGCAAAAGTAGAGAAAGAGATGGCAGGTTTGGTAAGTAAGGAACACCAACGTGAAGAGCTGCTTGAGGAAAAACATGGTAGTCTCCGCTCGGAGATGGAACTTGTGCGTCAGGATACTCAGAAAGTTGAGGATGAGCTACTGCGGATTGTGCGACAGACTGAGAAGCTCGTTGGTGCGTTCAAGGATGCGGCCCGCGCGCCGCAAATGAATAGGCTACAGCAACGAGTCGATGCGTGGAAAGGCGAGCAATACGTTTCGCGGAAAGAGTTCAAGAAGCTCGCTGAGGAATAATTTTATTAACTCCCTTCTTATCCACTCTGAAATGGGAACTAACGAACCGAAATATTCTGTCGGGACAATCAATATTCATGAGGATAGGCGTCGAACCAATAGCTTTCTCTACGCGACTGTTGATGTCACAATTACTCAATCCAGTGGATACAATTGGCATACTGGAAAAGAACGGACTCATGGAGACACCAAGACAGTCGAGGTGATACTGAGTAGTCCAGGCATCAACAAAGCCTATAGGAAAATGAGACGTCAACTGCGATTCGAAGGGGTTCCTGAACGATCCCTTCCGAATGATACGCGTGATGTCTATTCACATGTGTAGGCATAACATTTTTAACTCGTTCTCAGCGCCCGTATAGGATGCTCACTCAGGAAGCGAAGGAAGAACTTATTCGTCAGCAATATCGTGTTGTCGGTGAGCACAGCGCGGTCAAGATCTGCGGCTGGACGAAGAACATGCTGCGCGGTCGCGGTGGCTGCTACAAACTCAAGTTCTATGGCATCATGAGTCACCAGTGCCTGCAGATGTCCACTTCTTTGAGTTGCGCGAACAGGTGTATGTTCTGCTGGCGCGGCTACAAGGCACCAGTTTCTAAGGAATGGAAATGGGGTGTCGATGACCCTGCGATGATACTCGACGGCAGCCTTGCTGCGCAAGAATCCTTGCTTACTGGCTTCGGTGGCCACGATGAAGTGCATACCGCAATGCACGACCAATCAAAAGAAGTCAAGCACGTTGCGCTCTCACTCACCGGAGAACCTATTATCTATCCGCGGATTAACGAGCTGCTGGCTCTCTTTGACAAGCGAGGTATCAGCACGTTCATGGTGACGAACGCGCAATACGCAGAACAGATAAAGAATCTTGCTCCAGTCACACAATTATACCTCTCTCTCGACGCTCCTAATAAGAAGCTGCTCAAGAAAGTCGATGTGCCGTTATTCACCGATTACTGGGAGCGGTTGAACAAGAGCTTGGAGTACCTGGCTGAGAAACAGCAACGGACATGCATTCGTCTCACAGCCATCAAGGGTGTGAACATGATTGAGCCTGAAAACTATGCTGCGCTCATCAGGAAAGGCAGTCCGGACTTTATTGAAATCAAGAGCTACATGCATGTCGGTGCATCACGAAAGTTCCTCGGCCAAGAAAACATGCCCTTGCACGAAGAAATTATCGCGTTCACCAAAGAAATCTTGGAACACCTTCCTGACTACGAACTTGTCAGTGAGCACATTCCGTCCCGAGTTGTCATGGTCGTGAAGAAGAAATATAAGAAAGCTGGGGAATGGTTCACCTGGATAGACTTCCCGAAATACAAGAAGCTCTCGCTCGCCGGCAAGCCATTTACTACTGATGATTATCTCAGAGAGACGCCCAAGAACTCGCTCGGTATCTCTGGAAAGAAAACACCGACCAAGGAAGAGAGCATCGAGCAACGAAAACAGCAGAAAGCACGACAGCTCAAACTCGTCAAGAAAGCAAAAGGCATTACTGTTGATGAGAGCACCCAAGAGCTCGACTTCTACAATGAGGAGCTCGATGATGAAGGCTGCTGAGCAGTTTTCTCACTCTCTTCTAAGATGTATCGTGGGAAGTATTCCTTCTTGAAGCAGTGGTAGAGCGGTACGCTCTCAATGCCTTGGATGAGCGTCGCGAAACGCTGCCTGATTTCTATCTCGATAGCCCGAAGCTTGCGGGGTTCATCAACTTCAATCTCAATCTCCAAGTCCCACTCGCCGAGAGTCTTGACTGCGCTGACCACATTCGGGTGCTCCTTCAAGAAACCGGTCAGCTTCTTCTCCATCTCAGCAGAAATATTGTGGTAGCGCACCAGGAGGAGGTTTGCAGTATAGCCAATCCGTTCTGGGTCGAGTAGCGGCTTGAAACCAAGGATGATCTGCCGTTCCTGCAGGCGTTTCAGACGTCCAATCACTGTCTTCGGCGTCACGCCCAGCTCGGCTGCCATCCTCACCGCGCTGCGCCGAGCATCTGTTGAGACGAGGTCGAGCAAGCGCAGGTCGAGCTCGTCGACTAGCATGGGGATGCGGTCACCGCCGAAGATGATGAGTTTCACGGGGGCGTGGTTGTGGAAGAGATATTTGCGGCCGACGTGCCGATTCACCACAGTCGTGAGAACGCTGTAGTTGCCCAGCTGGTCAGGGAAGCGTTCCATCACCGCCCGGAGGATCTTGTTGAACTTGCTCGGGTTCGGGGAAAGGAAGGTGCAAATGAGGTCGTAGCTGCCGCCGCAGGTCGAAATCCAGCAGGTATGAGTGTCGTGAATCAGGTAGCTAACCAGCTCCTCGAACTTCTCTTCGCTCACGTAGGTGACCCTGAAATAGACGCGGAAATGCATGAGGTCAAGCCGTGTGTAATCGATGACTGAATAGAACGACTGGATGGCCCCTTTCTCGACGAGAGCGTTGACTGTGTAGCTCACCTGCTGCTGGCTCTTCCGGAGCCGCTTGCCGATGGCTGAGAAAGGGGTGCGTGCGTCCAGCTCGAGCTGTGCGAGGACGCGTTTCTCAACCGGACGGAGCATTTTCACCTGCATATCTTTGTATATTCGACCTTATTATATAAATAATTTACTATTTCACAGATATATTTATCAGAAAGTTATTATATATTTATATGAATAAAAAGGGAAAACAAGGTTATTACGTTGCGACGCACTCTCGGACTCGAAATAGAACTTCTTCTCACTGACCCAGTCAGCGGTAGGCTCGTCGATGAAGCTGACTGGATCCTTCCTGTCGTCAATGAGGAATCAGGTGCGAAGAGATTCGTTCCTGAGGCGGGTTATGACATGGTCGAGCTAAATAGCAAACCGAGCGACTCGCTCGCGACCCTTGACGCTTCAGTAAGAGCCGACCTTGCGGCACTCGAACAAGCAGGAGGATACACTGGTGTCATGACCATTCCAGCCTCCTCTGCCGAACACCACGACCACGCGAAGCGTGGGGACAAGGCGCGTTACTTCCTCAATCCTAGCGTCTTCGGCAATGGGGATGCTTTGAGAGGATATGAACTCGTGAATGCCTATGGTTCCTGCGCAGGTACACATCTCCACATTAGTCAGGAGCCAGGACGGGTCCCTGAGCAGCATAAGCTGATGACTGCGATAGACCCAGCAGGCTTTGTTCTCCTCTCTGCCTCACCCTTCATTCACGGGCAATATCTTGGTCCTGCAGCACGGACAAGCTTGATACGCAACCACATCTTCAAGGAAGCCCCCTCTGTCATCGGCCAGCTCCAACCCTACATCAAAGACTTGGAGGATATTGCCGCCCGAAGCGATGAGGCGCACGCACACATCAAGGGCATCGTCGGCGAGCACCCGGAAGCTGATGAGGCATACAAGAAGGACAACAGCTCTTGGGGGCCGCTCCGTGTTAGGGACGGGATTGGCACAATCGAAGCGCGAAACGGCGACGCGAACCTTTCTTCTTTGGTGATGGCCCATGCAGCCCTCTACAAGGGCGTGATGCAGTATGTCTTCGACCAGGGACGGAAGGCGGTCGTCGGCAACAACACAAGCCTAACAACCCACCCGAAAACCAACCCTGACTTGCTCGTCCTTCCATATTTCCGAGGGGTCCAAGGACTTGAACAGGCAGGAATCAAGAGAGGACTGGAGTCGGAAAGCGTCCATGATTATATTTCCAAGATTGTTGGGATGGCCTATGAAGGGCTTTCGGAAGAGGAACGAGCCTATCTCCAGCCATACCAAATCATGCTCACCGGACGACAGACCCTTGCTGATGTCATCAGTGACCAATTCGGCCGTGACTTCCAGATGGGCGACCGAATAAGTGAAGTGGAGGCACGCGCGCTCATGCTGCAGTTCTCAGAACTCTACAGACAAGACCTCGAGAACCCTGCAGCGACCCTAGAGCTTCTCGAATATGGCTGCGAAGCACTCCCACCGCTACGCGTCGAGCAGCCAATCACTTACGTGCCGATGCCTTCTTCGATGCCGATTGCTCCTTACCAAGTACGTTCTCCAGCGCCGCAATCGCAACCTCGAGCTGCTTGAGGTCTGGCTCTCTAGTTGTTAAGGCCTGCACTGCCATGCCTGGCGCGCTGATGATGCGCACGAGTCGGCTCTTCGCATAGTATCTTCCAGAAAACCGAATCCATTCATAGGCGATGGCTGCAATGACTGGTAAGAGTGCGATACGCAACAAGTATTTCATCCAGAAACTTGACCCGAATGGGATGACGAGATATACCAGTATACTCAGCACGAAGACATAGACGACGAAGGTCGTGCCGCAACGCGCCTGTTTCTTTGTGAACTTCTTCGCGTTTCGTGGTGTCAGCTTCTTTTTCGCCTCGTAGCAGTTCACACTCTTGTGTTCTGCACCGTGATATTGAAAGAGTCGCTTGACATCCTTCATCATACCGATAGCAAGGATGTAGCCAACGAAGATTGCGAACTTGATAACACCGTCAAGGATGTTGAGCATCCAGTTGCCACCAGCAGCTCGCTCGGTGATGAATGTCGCGAGGAATAGGGGGAGGAGTTTGAACAATGCTAGCGCAAGAACGAGACTGAACGCTAAAGTGAGACCGAGTTCCCAGGGACTGAGTTCTTCCTCTTCGCCGAGCGCTTGGTTCGCGCTCCAGTTCAGCTCGCGCAGGCCGATAACCATAGTCTCAAAAAGCATGATTGCGCCACGCACTAAGGGAACTTTGCCGATGCCCGTTCGTTCCGAGAACGATCGCTCCTTGCGGTGATGCATCGCGATTTTCCCGTTTGGTTTCCTTACTGCGGTGGCGAGATGATGTCTGCTCTTCATCATGACACCTTCCATCACGGCCTGCCCACCAATCATTAAGGGAGCTTGCTTCGCACCGAGTGCGAGCGCCGAGAACCATCGCTTGATATGCATGAAACCCGAAAAAATAGGTCACATTTAAAAAACTACCCTTGATTACAAGAGAATATGACAGAACGTATCGACACGGTTACCGACGAGCGACTTGACAAGTACGTCGCTATCAGCGAAGAGGCTTTTGCAAAAGCGAAAGCTGCGCTCGATGATTCGACACCGGAACGAAAGGTGCAAGCTCTTGATTTCTTGAACATGGCTCACTGTTATATCGAGGACGCGAAACACTTCCGTGAGAAAGATGACTATGTCAACGCCTATGGTGCGCTCAACTATGCCCATGGGTGGCTCGACGCCGGTGCCCGCAGCAAGCTCTTCAAGGTGAGCGATTCTCGACTCTTCACCGTTGACGAGGAGTAACTTTTTATTCTACAAGGTTCTTCCACCTTCATGGTGAGGGAAAGTTCAGAGCCAGCATACTTAGTCATAAACTCTAACTTACCTCTTCGGATGGCCTATAATCATATGCTCATTAACGAAGTCTATCGACCTAACAATAGGTTCTTGAAAGGTTACCCGCCTGCTCTTCATGGAATTAATGATGGTAATCTTGACCCACTTGAGATTATCCTCGACCCTAAACAAGTCACCATCGACCTTGAGACAAGAACTGGAATCTACGCAGAGATAGGCGCGCACACTGGTGTGCCGTCAATTTCAGGACTCCGACTCATGCCTCACCCACAACCAAAAGACCTACATCTACCCCTTCATTTTGCGAGTATATGGTATCATCCTAAATTCGGCTGGAGTATTTATTTTCAACCAAAACCCACACTCCCAATCAGGGTAGTTGATATGATTGAGACCAAGGGAATTCCTATTGAAGAAGAGGATTATCTTTTCATCAAGAACGGAGGACAACCAGGATTTGTCAAGAATGCCGGCCCCTTTCTTGGACCGGCTTTTTCTGAGGAACATGGACAGGAGCAGAAAACTCCATCTCTTCCTGATGAATACCTAAAGCTCGACTTTGGCCTCAGAGACCGCAACAATTAAAAACCCTGTTTCTCGTTATGGTCGTGAAGAGGTGGGCAGTTGAAGATTACTCTCAAGAAAAACGCGAAGATAAAGAAGAAACCCGTCATCATCGAAGGCTTCCCTGGATTCGGGCTCGTCGGCACCATTGCCACCGAATTTCTCATTGACCATCTCAAGACTCGGTTAGTAGGGGAGTTTGATTTTCCAGAACTCCCAGCCACGACTGCTATCCATGACGGCAAAGTTATCAAGCCCATGGCGGTCCACTATAGTGACGAGTATAACATCTTGTTGTTCCATACTATTCTCAGCGTGAAAGGCCACGAATGGGAAGTCGCAGATGAAGTCGCGCGCATCGCGAAAGAAGTTGGCGCGAAAGAGATTATCAGTCTCGAAGGCGTGAACGCGCTTACCGCCAGCGACACCAAAGTGTACAGCTATGGTAGCAAGAAGCTCGAGGAACTCGGTGCTGATGGCATGAAAGAGAGCGTTATTGTCGGCGTGACCGCCGCGCTCCTACTCAAGCTCGACAACGTCATCTGCCTCTTTGCCCAGACAGCGGGCGGGTTGCCTGATAGCAAGGCCGCGGCCTCGATTATCGACCTCCTCGACCAATACCTCAAGCTCGGCGTCGACCCGAAGCCCTTGCTCAAGCAAGCAACGGAATTCGAACAGAAGCTCAAAGGCATCCTCGAACAAACGAAGGAAGCGACGACCGACGCGGATAAGAAGAACTTAAGCTACCTCGGATAGTTTGGGTAACTTGAGAATTTCTTCTAGGTTGACATCTTTCAAGAACGGACGAAAACGATTACTTCGAGCACTCCGCATCTCACTCTCTTCCAAGATGCCGCGACGAATCAGCGCTCTGATGAGTTGTACTGAAGCGTCATGGTTCCATGCGGTGACGATGCCAACCGGATAATCACGTGGGTTCTCGTATGCGGCCATGCTATTATCAACGCGTACAGCATCACCATACAAGCGATAATGTTTCAGCCATTGCAGAATGGGTTTTGGAATGTTTGAATACATAAGCTCTAGCATTGCCTCACCACCTTCAATTGGTGGCTCACCAGCACTGACGCGAACAATAGGACTTGTGTAGTTTACATTCCCTTCATTATCGGCTGTCTTTTCAACATATGTTGGATCCATTCTCGCTCCATGGCTCTTTGGGGAGAAGAAGTCACGCTCATAACTGACTTTCTCAGCAGGGTGGAGTCGTGACCATCCCTTCTTGAACTCGTCTATCAAGGGCTGAAACTCTTTGTTGTAATCGAAATTTGTGAACCCGACGAAGACGACACGTTCACCCATAGACTCCTCATTCATGCTATCATAGAGTGTTAGTATCCTACCAGTCATAACTCTCACCTTCCACGGAAGAACTCGCCCATTCCTTCCGGATGGGATACTGACATCCGGTCAGAGCTTTTTATGGATTGTTGTGCTTTGAAACTACCTTTCTAGAATGGTGACAACTCACTTCTTCGACTTGGCCGGCTGGTTTGTCGGTACTGGTGGTGTCTCGTCAGGCTCGGCAACAATCTCTTTCTTGATGAAGAACTTGCCAAACTTGTCAGCGACGCTACCAAGGACGAGACTGTATACTACGAAGAGAATCATCAGCGTGAGCAGGCCGTTCAGGTGGACATCCATCACCGCGAATGTGAGTGTCACGACCGCGACGGCAATACCTTTTGGCATGTTAAATGCCATGAAAACTTTCTCGCGCATATTGAACTCGCTTTGTCGAAGCGAGATGAGGATGGCGAGGTAGCGGGCAAGGACAGCGACGCCGAATAGGACGAGGCTCTTGATGAAGAATCCCATAGTGAAATCTATCATGACGAGCATGCCGAGCAGCATGAACACGAGAATCTCCAGGCTCGTTGACAGAATAGTGCTGAATTCCACGAGTTGGCCCTTCCGCTTCACATAACTGTTTCCGAACAGCAAGCCGAGTGTTGCGACACCGATGACACCATTCCCAGAGAGGCTCTCCGCTACCGCAAAGGTGAGCAGGACTGTGGCCATGACCACTACGGGCGAGAGCTGCTTCGAATAGTGCTTGCGCATCAGCCGGAAGACAAGGATGCCAACGAGCATACCTGTGCCGACGCCGACGATGACTTGCTGGAGAAAGGGTACGAGAAGATCGCTGAAGGTCGAGGCAACGCTCAAGGTCGCTACCCCTCTGATGATGTCCAGGAGCAGGAACGGAATAATTACTACGATAGGAGTGTTCAATATTGCCTCGAGACGGAGGAAATCGAGAACTTTATGCTTGGTCTCACCCAGCATGACGAATACGCTACCAGGGTCTGTGCCTGCCATGACGACTGCGAAAACTAAAGCCAAAAGGACGCCGCGTAGGCTCCAGTCAAGAACGAGCATCATCGTAAGTGGACCGAGTAAGATAATATTCATCATGATGAACGCAAGGACGAGCTCCATCGCCCGGGTGCTCTTCTTGTCAAGCTCCTGCAGGGTGAACCTGCTCGAACCATCGAATACAATCATGGCCAAGGTGAGGAGGGAAAGAGCGATCATGAACTCATTAGGGAAGAGAAAGATATCGAACTGCTTGAGACCGAGATTCGCGATGAGGACGCCGAGTAAGACATAGAGAAGGATACTGCTGACTCGAAGCTTGCGCGCGATGATGCTACCGATGATGCCGACAATAAGCAGTACAGCCAATCCTGTCAGATAGCTTATCGCGTCCACGAACTCACCTCACTTGTTTCCGACGAGTAGAATTTATAAAACTTTTTAAGAACTACATGGCTCATGACTGCTATGAACGAAATCCTCGACAAGGTACTCGAGCGCATCAAACCGGATGCAGAGCAAGTTAGCGAAGCCACTGCGTTCGTGAGCCAGCTGAACAAACGCCTGAAATGGGCAGCTTTGAAGGCGATAGCCGAAGTCGGTGGAAGCACGGCGAAAGGCACTTTCCTCAAGGGCGACCACGATGTTGACATCTTTGTTAGATTCGACAGGGAAACCTACAGGGAGCTCAACGACCGGCTCAGTGACCTTCTCGAAACGGTGCTTCCAAAGAAAGCTGTGCGAGTACATGGTAGCAGAGACTATTACCAAATTGTGCATGATGGGCTCACCTACGAGATAGTACCAGTTCTCAAGGTGAGTAAACCGGGTCAGGCACTTAACGTCACTGACATGAGTCCACTCCATGTCAAGTACATCGCGAAACATCTCAAAAAGCAGCCAGCCCTGGCTGACCAGATACGCCTAGCGAAGCAGTTCTGCAAGGCTATCAAGGTCTACGGTGCTGAGAGTTACATCAACGGCTTCAGCGGTCATGTCCTGGACCTTCTCACACTCAAATATGGTAGCTTCGAACGATTACTCACCGCGGCGAGCGGATGGGGTGAACGTCTTGTCATCGACCCAGAACGGCATCACAAAAAAGCCGAGTTCAGCATCGACGAGAACAAACAGCTTGGTCCTATGCTGATTGTCGATCCTGTTCAGCCGGAACGCAACGCTGCTGCTGCTTTATCCTTCGAGAAGTACGAGCGTTTCAAGGACGCAGCACGCGTTTTTCTCGAGCAACCAGCACTGAAATATTTTACTGTTGAGCCGTTGACAGCAGGACGCATCACGAAGGAATACGAACGACGCAAGCCTGACTTCAAAGAAAAGACAAAACTCTTCATCGTTGAAGCGGTAGCACTCGAGGGTAAGACTGACATCGTTGCGACCAAGTTGCTCAAACTCCATATGTATCTCGTGCGCCAGCTTGACCTGCTTGACTTTACCGTAATCGATAACGGCTTTGAATTCGAACGCGGGAAATCGCTCAGCTACATAGTGGTGCATGACGAGCGGCTCGATGCGCGGAAGGAAGCTCGTGGACCCCCAACTTCAGCGAAGAAGGACATGGCGAACTTCAAGAAGAAGCACGGCCGAAATGCCTACGAACGCGGCAAGCGTCTCTACGTGAAGATCAAGCGCCCATACACTACACCATTGCAAGCACTGAAAGGACTTCTCAAAGAAGAATATGTAACTGGACGGATGAAGAAAGCTACGCTTCTCTGACTGGCGCAAACTATATAAAAGCCCCCTTGACCACAACGTCCTAATGGTCTCTCGTAAGCAACGTCGAAGCAAGCGTCAGAAGAAAGGCGGGCAACGACGTGTTGAAACAGCGCCTCAACCGATTAAGCAGGCCCGTGGCAGGTTTGACACTATCTATCATGACGAGTACAAGAAGCTGCTCATCATCCCGTTCATTATTCTCCTACTCGCCCTCGCCCAAATTAGCTTCCAATACGCGACCACCGGCGACTTCCTCAATAAAGGCGTCAGCCTCACCGGCGGTCTCACCCTCACCATCCCAGTGGATGGCCAGGACGTCACGGTCGACCAAGTGGAAGCGTTACTCATACAGCACTATCCAGACACTGAGATTGTGGTACGTGGACTTTCTGAATTCGGTGACCTTCGCGGCATCACCGTCGAAGTCGCGACTGACTCCGAAGACGAAGCAGAACTGAAAGCGCTCGAGCAAGGTCTCATCCGCACTGCAGAACGTGCAATCCCTGGAGCAACTGAGGAATACAGCGTTGAAGTCATCGGTCCCTCGTTAGGAGAGACCTTCTTCCGACAGACCCTCATGGCTGTCTTGCTTGCGTTCGTCCTCATGGGCCTCGTTGTGTTCTTCTATTTTGGCGAGAACACCAAGGCGAAAATAGCTGCGGTTGTTCTCAGTGCTACTGCGTACTTCCTCTTCACTGGCGGCGGCGGC
Source organism: Candidatus Woesearchaeota archaeon (assembly GCA_018221165.1). Lineage (GTDB taxonomy): Archaea > Nanobdellota > Nanobdellia > Woesearchaeales > UBA525 > UBA153. The sequence goes on from JAAOYD010000002.1 coordinate 23,749, forward strand.
GTGCTCAATACAATCTTCCTTGTACTCATTGCTATTGGGCTCATCCTCCTCTACGCGTTCTACAGCCCGCCAAGTGCAGCTGTGATACTGGCGGCATTCAGCGACATCGTCGTGACGCTCGCTATTGTCAATCTCCTCGGTGTCAAGATTAGCACAGCAGGAGTCGCAGCGTTCCTCATGCTCATCGGTTATTCCGTCGACACGGACATCCTGCTCAGCACACGCGTGCTGAAGCACCGGAAAGGCACTATCTATGAGAGTATCATCAGCAGCTTCAAGACAGGCATGCTCATGAGTGTGACGAGCATTACCGCGGCCACAATCGGCTTCTTCGTCAGCCAAAGCACGACCATCAAGCAAATCATGCTCATCATTCTCATCGGTCTCATCATCGACATCATCAACACCTGGCTGCAGAACGCTGGCATCATTCGCATGTATGCGGAGAGACGGGAGGCGGCACGATGAGCTTAATCAAACGCATCTTAACGAACTGGCGTGTTGTTCTCCTCCTTGTCATGCTCATCTTTGCAGTCATTGCTATCAGTCCCCATCCATGGAACGAAGGCGCCGCAATCAGGAGCGTCGCGAAAGAGAGCACAGCCGAGTTGTCAGGTATACCTGCGCCGAGTCCACGCATCGCGCCAGTCGCGCGTGAACGAATAATCGCTATCAACAACCAACCTGTTATGGATGCTGCTGATTACTACCAGCAGGTCAACGCCATCCTCGGTCTTGGTCCGAACAAAACATTCACACTACAAACGAATGAGAATCTCTACAGTCTCACGACCCGCGCAGAATATGAAACTATCACGCTCAACGAGACTGAATGGGTTAACGTCACTGAGTTTGTCTACAATGAGACGACGAATGAGACAGTGAATATCACGACCCTGCAGCTCCTGAACAAGACCGAACAACACTATGTTGGTGTAGAGGATGTGGGCTTAACGGTGTTCGACGCACCAAAGAACAACGTCCGTCAAGGCCTTGACCTCAGCGGCGGTACGCGTGTCATCCTCCAACCAGATGAAGTAGTTAGTCAGGCGGACCTGGACATCATCGTCAGCAATATCAAAGAACGCCTGAACGTGTTCGGACTGAGCGACCTTGTGGTACGCACCGCGACAGACCTGGACGGAAATGACTTCATTATTGTTGAGATTGCAGGCGCGAACCAAGAAGAGGTGCGCGACCTTATTGCCAAGCAAGGAAAGTTCGAAGCCAAGATTGGTAACGAAACAGTATTCTTCGGCGGCGACAAAGACATCACCTATGTCTGTCGCTCAGCAGATTGTAGCGGCATCGACCCTCGCGGTTGTGGTCCCACTGGTGACGGTGGCTATGCTTGCCGCTTCCGCTTCTCTATTAGCTTGTCTCCAGCTGCGGCTTCTCGACAGGCGGCTGTAACTGAGAACATGGATGTTGTCTTCGACCAAGGTGGTAGTTATCTTGCTGAATCACTCGACTTGTATCTTGATGATAGACAAGTGGATTCACTTCGTATCAGCTCTGACTTGAAAGGACGGGCGACCACGAACATTGAGATTAGCGGAAGTGGCTCCGGTCGCAACCAACAAGAAGCCGTCAACGACGCGCTCGCTAACATGAAGCAGATGCAGACCGTGCTCATCACCGGTTCCTTACCAGTCAAGCTCAAAATAGTCAAGACCGACGCGGTCAGTCCGGTTCTCGGTAAGGAGTTCGTGCACAACGCGATTCTCGTCGGACTGCTCGCTATGCTCAGCGTCGTCATCGTCGTATTCATCCGCTTTCGGGAACCACGTGTTAGTATCCCTATGATTCTCACGCTTGGCTCTGAAGCTGTACTCATCCTCGGTTTCGCTGCTGCGGCCGGCTGGAATCTTGACTTGGCGGCCATCGCAGCCATCATCATCGCCATCGGTACCGGTGTCGACCACCAGATAGTCATCGCAGACGAGATGCTTAGAGACCAGAAGACAGGAGAAGGCGGTACTTGGAAGGAACGTATCTCTCGGGCCCTGTTCATTATCGTCGCGGCCTATGTGACGACTGCTGCTGCCATGATTCCGTTGATTTCAGCTGGTGCAGGTATGCTCCGTGGCTTCGCTATCACTACCATCGTCGGTGTTTCGATTGGTGTCTTCATCACGCGACCAGCCTTCGCGGCTATGGTTGAGCTCCTCGTCAGGAAGGATGAGTGAAACGTTTCTAAAAAGAGATGAGGGAGGGAGAAAGAATGGCAAGAACATTCCCTAAGGAACTTGGTGGTTATACTCGGGAGACGCAGACCTCGCAGTTCATTTATGCAGTCGCTTCGAACCTACTTATAAAAGGGACACGGCAGGGCGCGCAACGAGTTGTCGATGCAGGTCGAGTCGCTGATGAGCTCTCCACGATAGCCGTCGAGGTCCCGACGAGCGTTGGTGGCGTTATCTCTGGAAGATTGCTCGACCGGTTTGACAATAATGATGAGCTTGCCAATTTTGTTGAGCTCTCTCTGGAACGCTATGTTCAGGATTTCAGTTTTCTCACACGTGAAGACGGTGTCTATCGTATGACTTCGAATGGAACTCAGGTCTCAACGACCCCCCCTCCAAATCCCTATAGCCTCGCTGCACTCCGTGTCGAGAATGTCATTGTGAAAACGCCGCCGAAAGTGCTGGGCCCTTCCTATAATGCGCCCCCTAGCCTCTTATTCGAGCGTAACCCTTAAAAACCAAACCTTTCCTCTCTTACTCTCATGGGCCTGTAGTCTAGCAGCGTTGCTACCCTGGGAAGCAGGGGTTTCGCCTGCGGCTCAAGCCCCTAAAACATATTCACGGGCCTGTAGTCTAGTGGCTATGACGCCGCCTCGACATGGCGGAGGTCGCCGGTTCGAGTCCGGCCGGGCCCAGTTTATTTTTCTGAAAATGGTCAAATGTCTATCGGAACGGGAAGAGGACTATTACTCTGAGCTAGCGCCTGGCTACGACAAGCTCCATCGAGAAGAGCAGGAACGAAAAATACAACTCATACTCCAGAACTTTGAGATACAGCCAACTGAGAAGCTTCTCGATGTCGGTTGCGGGACTGGTTTCACCTTGCCTCTGTGGCCATCGAAGGATGTTACTGGTGCCGAGCCGAGCCACGCGATGATTATGCAGGCCCCGAAAGCGTTGCAAAGGAGAATCATCCACGTCCGGGCAGAAGACCTGAGTATTTTCGATGATGGGGAGTTCGATGTCGTCGTTTCAGTGACTGCGATTCATAACTTCACCGGCGTCGAGGACGGGCTGCTCGAAATGAAGCGAGTCGGGAAGCGAAAGTTCGCGTTCTCTGTGCTGAAGAAAAGTGAGAAACTCGACGAGATTGATGCCCTCATCAGGAAGCACTTCGCTGTGAAAAAGGTCATTGATACCGACCCGCACGATAGGTTGTATGTGATATAGAAAAACATTAAATACTCCTCCTCTTCAACCTTTTCCATGAGCTTCAAGAACTATCTCGCGAACTTCGTCAAGACCTTCAATCCTGACGCCTACGAAAAGCTCAGCCACGACCAGAGCCTCAAGCAAGCATGGCAGCAGTTCGCCTTCAACTTTGCACTTATCTTTATTGTTATGCTCCTCCTCTTCGTGCCGGCAATCCTCTTAGGTGCACCTGCTCTCGAAGCAAAACTTGACTCGTTCTCTCAACTGCAACTCGACGCTAACGCGAGCGCGTCAGAACCCATACAATTAATGACAAAACCTGACATCGTCATTGACCTCACGGACGAGGAAGTTTTTGATACTGAAGAACTGCTCATCAATAACAAAGGCATTACCTGGAAACGCTTCTTGCTCTTTGGCGAGAAGACCGTGCCCTGGAGTGACGCGCGCGATCTTCAAGGAACTAACTCAGGCACCTTCGTCGCGCTGTTCATCTTCTTACTTCCGAGTGTGGCTGTCTGGGCCAGCATCTTCAGCCTTATTGGTTATGCTATTGTCATCCTCATCTGCGGAACACTCGCTTGGCTGCTTCCAAAAATATGGCGGCACAAGCTCAGCTTCGCGACGGCGATGAAACTCAGCCTCTATGCTGCCACAGTGCTCATGCTCGAAATGTTGCTCTTGCCGTTCTGGCGGAACTGGTGGCTCTTCCCACTCCTCTACATCATCTTCCTTTCCATAGGGGTTGCGCTCGTCGGTGAACGCAAGCTTACCCACGACCGCCACTCGCGCAAGAAAGGCAAGAAGCACGATATCTGGGACTAGAAAAGTATAAAAACGCCAGTCCTTTCGTCCACCGCATGAGTTTCAATGAGATAACACGGAATCTAGAGGATGCGGGTAGCAGAGAGCAACGTATCCGAGAACTCGCGGAGAGTCTTCAACGACGTGGCCTTGCCATGACCTCAGAAAGCGCACGCCAATTGGCTAAGAGTATGGTCGAAACCGAGCGTAAGGTGCAGCAACGCTACCAAGAGAAGAAGGACGAGGTCACTGCCTATAGCTTTGACCGGAACAAAGAGCCTGCAGCCATTGTCAAAAACCATATGGAACAAGCGGTCTCCGCTCCCGAAGCTCCTGAGACACCTGAACACTATCCTGAACTAAAACCTGACATGATGGTGAATGAAGCGGCGCAAGAACCTGCTGCTCCTGAGCTAGCTCCAGAGCCAGTTGCTGAACCGACTCCTGAGCCAGCTGTTGAGGAAGCACCTGCAGAAGACTATCCTGTCCTGTCTGAAGAAGAAGATCATGCTGCTGAGCCTGGCGACGAAGATCTCGCTACAGGTTCTGTACCTGAAGCTCCAGTGTCTGACGAAGAGGTCTCGACTGAGGACTTTGCTGACGAGACACCTACGGAAGAGGCACATGTCGAGGACAGTGACAAGCCTGAAGATTCAGAGCCTATTCCTGAAACTGAAGAGAAGCCGCGTGAAGACCTGGGGAAGAAACTCGGCATTGACATCAGCCAAATGTTCAACGTGAACAAGTAGGAATTACATTCTTTTCAGTATAGAAGATAATTAGTAGTGGGGAACATAAACTTTAAATATGGAAGACTACTACGAAGTGGTAAAATGAAGACGCGTCTTATTATTCTCATCCTGTTGGGTATCCTCATGCTCTTAGGCATGTCTAGCTTGGCGAGCGCCTATTACTACGGTGCCAACACGCGTTACTATGGTCCTGTTGTCTATCCTGCCTCGACGCATGACAATACCTATGCTTATGGCCGTCACGGCTGGAACAACTATGGTATCAACAACTATGGTGGCTATCTCTATCCCTATGCAACACCCTACGGTGGCTTTGGTTATGGGCGTGGTTTGAGCTACGGCGGCGGCTGGGGTCCTGGAGGCTTTGGCTATGGTACCTGGCGTGGCGGTTACGGTGGCTATGGTGGCTA
>JAAOYD010000013.1 GCA_018221165.1 Candidatus Woesearchaeota archaeon
GCCAAACATTTATTAAAAACAGCTCCATCCTCGTTTTCATGGTTCGTGGGTAAGGCCACGAACCCGAGAACGGTAGTGAACATGGCATTCAGCCGACGATTCCCTCGAGATGTCAAAGGCTCACCCTATCCGAACTGGGAAGAGGTCTATATTTCTGAAGAGGAGGAGCGCAAGCTCGAGAAGGACCAACGTCGAGAAAACCTTCTGCTTATGCGTCAATGCCTCGAAGACGCGAAGAAAATCATCTTTGAAGAGGACTTTAAGGAATTCCAAAGCGACGTTGTGGACATAGCGATTTCACTCTTCGAGAAACGAGCCTCACACTCCGTCTACTGGAAAGAAGAAGCAGTGAAAAACAAATTCGATAAAGCCTACGCGAAGAAACCTTAACCTTTTACTGTATACGCGCGGAGATGCTCGCCTGCATATTCTGAGAAGATGCTGTTCTTCCTCTTGAGCTCCACAATATCTTCGGCGCGCAGCTTGGCGCTCTCGAGCCGTTTCCCCAATACCTCTTCATACTCATAGCACGAGTGCACCAAATCTGTCTGTGTGAGGAAGCCCACAACTTTTCCATCTTCAATCACCATGAGACGGCGTACTTTCTCAAATAGCATAATCATGTTCGCGTCAAAGATGTTGATGCCTGCAGGAATCGCCTTCACCGGAGTCTTCATCACTTCAGGAAGCTCTTTGATATCGAGCTTGCCACCAGTATCATAGAATTGAGCCACTACATCATACTCAGTGAAGATGCCGACAATCTCACCCTTTTCTGTAACGGGAAGCGCGCTGATATTCTTCTTTGTCATGAGCTGCTTCGCAGATCGGAAACCCTTCTTCTTCTCGACTGATTGGAACGAAGGATTCATCACGTCCTTCACGAGAAATGGCGCTTCGATGAGACCCACCGTGCCAACGCGTTCATAGATAGCCTTGCTCAAGTCGGTTTGTGTGACAATGCCGCCGATGCGGCCATCTTTATCCAGCACGACCAACTTGCGGATGTGTTTCTCGGCCATCAGGCGTCGAGCCTCGGCGAGGGTTGTCTCCTTCTCCACAGCAGCGACCTTACACTCCTTGTGTCCCTTCTCTCCATCTGCACAACTCATGATATCCTTCACCTTGAGCCGGAACACCTCAGTCGACAGCGGTACTTTCGTGATGAAATCCCGCTCGGTCAAGACGCCAATCGGGCGGTCTTCCTGCTCGACAACGAGCCCAGAGACTGCCTCGCCAACCATGACGCTCGCCGCGTCAGTCACGCTCTTATCAGGTGCGATAGTCACGACATAGTCTGTCATGACTTCTTGTACTTTGGTTTGGAGCAGATTCTCGATGCCTTTCTGGACCTGACGGCCCAGTTTGAGCTTGCGCAATCCGAACATGCCCCCCCTGCAGCAACAGGGGTATTTAAGGGTTATGCAGAAAGTTGAAAGAAAAAGGGTTTTATTCTGGTGGAGTCACGTCCGCTTCTTTTACTAGGTTGTAGGCCACATCTCGGTACTCATAGCGCCACACCATATCCCCTAGATTTGAAGTCTTATAGGCGCCGACACTCACAGGCATGCCATAGTGGGGTTGGACGAGCATCTCGAAATAGAGACCGTCCTTCTCGTAGCGAATAATTGTCATCTGTGTCTTGCCATCAAACTGCTTGTTTCCCTTGATGTAGGCATTTGTAGGCACCTGGCCGAGCCACGCAATAGGCGTCGTTATCTTATAGTCATTGTATGATGCTTCACGAGGCTGCGGTGTCATGCAATTCTTACCCTCGGTGCAGAAACCTGTTGCAGTCTTAGTTGTGAGGTCAAGATAGACTAAATCAGCGAAGGTGTCAGGGCTGTATTGTGGTGGAACGGGAATATCGACCCGGACTTTATCTCCAAGGACAGTATAGGTTCGCTTTGTAATCTGCGCTTCGTCTGTACCGACCTTTTCAGTACCCGTATAGATGAAGCTCACGCTGTTCACTTTGGACGAACGCTCGAACAAGGCTAGAACGTCAGCATCCATCACTTGCGGTTCTTCTGGCGCGACAGGTTCATCAGGGACATCTGGGACGTCCTCAATAGGGTCAGGCATCGGTGGCAACGGACAGTCCGCTTCGGTCGCTACAGTGCTTCCGTCAGGGCAGTTCACGCTCTGAGCTGCGCAACCGATGATGAAGAACAATAACAGTATTGGTATCAGTATTTTCATGAAATACACCCCCTAGACTATGAGGGTTATAAGAATCCTTTAAATTATTTCTTCTTCCGATGCTTTGCTGCCCGAACACGCTTGTCATGTACTGCGAGCTCAATCATTTCTTCCTCGCTCGTGCCGGAACCACTCATGCTGACGACGCTGGCGATGAACGTTATCGTGAAGAAGATGATAAGTGTGATTCCCCAGGTCTTGTCCCACACATAAATCTGGAAGACGCTGATGAAGAAGCCAATGATGCTCACGAGCATCCACTCGTGGGGCAATGGA
>JAAOYD010000108.1 GCA_018221165.1 Candidatus Woesearchaeota archaeon
GCCTCGACGAGCTCGCGCTGCTTCTCCAACTCCGGATGGTCAGGAAGGTAGTGTTCAAAAATGACTCTCGCACAACTCTTTGCTTTGGTATCGAGAATCCCTTTTTCCTTGTCAGGCTCGCTTGTCGCGTGATGGTCGAACCACAACGTACAACCTTCACCGTAGGGTAAGTCAACGATGACATCCCCTTTCCGAACAGGATAGGACTTCTTTTGCAGCATCCATGGCTCGGCGAACACGACATGTTCAATGTCATGCACCTGCTGGATGAGGAAGGCTGAGATGACACCATCGAAATCAGTATGGGTCACGATACGCTTATAGTCAGTCATGCTCTTATGGATGGACCTCCGCCCTTTATACTTTTTGGAAAAGTATTTATCTGACCACTTCTTAGAATAGTCTATGAGTATCGAAGGCAACCTCCACGGCTACATCATCCGCGCAGTTAACATCTTGAAGGACGCGAAGCTCCGCATCGAAGAGGAACGCACTCCTGAGCTCTCGCTTGAATCAAGTTGGGAATACAAGCTGCACGCTGACATCTGTAACGCCCTCCTTCTTCTTAATGGAATAGAGGATCTCAATGATGAAGAAATAGTACTCCTCCAAGACATCTTGAAAGAACAGCATGAGGAAGATGCAGAACTCGGTAAACTCCTCTTGGAGAATAATGGCTAGCTGCGCACCAGCGCAAGTAACTCGTCACGCTTCGTTTCCATCTCTGATTGCGTGTCAGCCTCGACGATGAGTCGCACAACTGGTTCGGTGTTGCTCTTCCTGACAGAGAACCACCAGGTCGGGAACTCGATACGGATACCATCTATCCGCATAACGTCAGCGTCGGGAAGTGACGCGTACTTCTCTTCTATTTTGACGAGTGTCGCGTCAGCGTCAGCGACTTTGTTGTTAATTTCGCCGCTGAATGCGTACTTTTGTAGTGGCTTCACTAATTCACTCAAGGTCTTACCAGTCTCTTCAATAAGATTGAGTACTTGGAAAAGCATGTACATGGTGTTCTCGTTGTAGCCTGTGTCTCGCGGGAAGAAATGGCCGCTGATTTCGCCGCCGATAACAGCGTTTCGTTCTTTCGCCATCGGTTTGATGTTCGCGTAACCTACGGGACTGAGAACAACTGTACCGCCACGCTCCTCGACGAGCTCCTTGACCGAGCGGCTGAAGCGCAAATCCTGGATAACTGTCGCTTTATCTTCGTTTTTGAGGAGTTCTTTTGCAACAAGGCCGAAGGCGAGATCGCTTGTGAAGTGCTCTCCGTGCTCGTCGATGAAGACGCAGCGATCCCCGTCGCCATCGAGGGCTAAACCGAGTGTCACTCCCTCAGTTTCCTTGACGACTTTCTTGAGTTCCTTGAGTGTCTCGAGATTGAGCGGGTTCGCTTCGTGGTTCGGGAAGGTCCCATCCAGCTCGAAATAAAGCTGCTTGATTGTAATACCTTTCTCCTTGAGCATTGGAACCATCTTGCTATAGGTGAAGCCACCCATTCCATTCCCAGCGTCGATTACGACAGTGTGGGGCTTTGTGGTCTTGAGGAAGCTGAGGCTCCACGTCAGGAACTCGTCGAGAAAATCATGTTCTTCTACTCTTGTGTCTCCACCAGCAGGTTTAGGAAGACCATCAGCGATGAGCTTCTCCATCTTGTCGATGCCGGTTGCGAAGCTGAAGGGCATGCCTTCCTTCATGAACTTGAAGCCATTGTATTCTGGCGGATTATGCGATGCGGTAATCATGATGCCAGCGTCGTATTTTCGCGCGGCGAAATAGAAGAGCGGCGTGCTCACCAGTCCAGCGTCAATCACGTTGACACCTTCGTCAGTTAAGCCCTTGATGACTTGTGCAGTGTATGGTGTTGAGGTTGGGCGCATGTCGTGCCCGACGAGCAGGGTTTTTCCCTTTGCTTTTGTTACAATGGCAAATGCGCGTCCGATAGCGTAGGCCAGTTCTTCGTTCAGGTCCTTGTCAACGACGCCTCTGATGTCATAGGTCTTGTATATTCCTGCGATGTTCCTCACCCTTTATGGTTTGTTCGTGCCTTCGCGGCTGTAATCGTCTGCCAGTCTGACAACGTCAAGAAGTTCTGACGTGCCAACTTCGACGAGTGTTGAGTCTTCAAGTGCTTCTACTCGATGGATAGTTCCTGGAGTAATATGGACTGTCTCGCCAATATTAAAAATACTTTCTTCTAATTTATCAGGATTTTCTTTTTTTCCTAATATGAGTTTCATCTTTCCTTTCAAGAGGTGGAAAGTCTCATCCTTCATATCATGATACTGCAGACTGTATCTGTGGCCTTTGTTGAAAACAAGAAACTTAAACGCCCACTTATCAGAAATGTGGATGTAGTCCTCGCGCCCCCAGGGCTTGGGGACAGTCTTCATTGGCACACTCGCCTCTTCTCGGAGCGTCATGGTCTTACGCCTTGTAGCCTTCCCATTCCTTCTCGATGCGGGGTAGCCATTCAGGACTTTCAGGTACAAACCACTGGCCAGCGAATGGATAGCCGTAGAGCTTTCCATCACGCGCTAGCTTCGGGAAGACATCCGTTTCAATCATGGCGTATCCGCTCGGGATGATATCGATGATACTTGGTTCGAAGATGTACATGCCGGCATTAATGAGCTTGCTTGGGGCTGTGCCTGCACTGGGCTTTTCAACGAAGCGAATGATGCGGTTCCCGTCGAGCATGGCAACGCCAAATAGTGATGGGTCCTTTACGGTTGTGAGTGCGATTGTTGCTGCAGCCTCATTCTTCAGGTGCTCTTTGTAGAGCATTTCTAGATTGATGTCCTTCAACTCGTCAGCGTTGAGGACGAGGAAGCTGCCGTCCTGCAAGTACTCTTTCGCTTTTCGGATAGGGCCTGCGGTGCCGAGCGGTTTCTCAGGGTTTTCATCGATGTAGGTAATGTTCACACCGAGAAGGCCGCCATCGCCGAGCTTCTCCTTGATTTGTTCCTTGAGGTAACCAATGCTAAGAATGATATCTCGTACGCCGAAGCGTTTGAGCAGTTGAATGTTGTGCTCGAGGAATGAAGCTCCTTGAATCTCGAGGAGGGGCTTTGGCGTATTCTTGGTAAGTGGGAGCATGCGCGATCCCTTACCACCAGCGAGGATAAGCGCCTTTGTTGGTACCCGACCCTGGAGCGCACGTCGCAGATAGAGCTCGACTGCGTGACTCCTGTTCTTGATGGTCATCCCGTCGACCGAGCCGTCTATCTGTGCAAGAAGATTCTTCTCTATAGTCAGTGTCACACGTTCTTTCATATAAGATCCCTCAGTCAGAGCGACTGGATATTCTTATTTAAACGTTTCGAAACGTATGAGAACGTATGAGAATCTATCAAAAGATGTTTTCTTGATAGTGGTGGCTCGGAGCGCAACATTTATATACCCCTGGGGCGTGAGTTCACATCAGTTACACACGGAGGGATATCCAATGAAGCGCCTCTTTTCACTCAAGCGGGTCACCCGCACCAACTACGACGATGACGACATGGTCGAAGGCCAAGACGAATACGTCGAACTCAACACCGACGCCGGCTTTGACGCCAAAAGCAGCAAGGTTATGGTGCGCAGCTTCTCACTTGAGGACTTCAGCGACATCAAACCTGTTCTGGACGTGCTCAGAGAAGGCTACACCGTCTGCCTTGTGAACATCAAGCCGCTCAAAGAGAAGGACTTGGTCGAGCTCAAGCGAGCTATCAACAAGCTCAAGAAAACGACGGAAGCACTCGACGGCGACATCGCAGGATTCGGCGACGATTACATCGTGTTGACACCCAGCTTCGCGGAAATCTATCGCGCAGCCGGCACTGAAGACCTAGAATAAACCCTTTCCCTTTCTTTAGCTTTATTTTCCTCATCTTGCTCGTATAGGTTGCCATCCGAAAATGCTTATAAATGGTGTTTCTGATTGAAGGACCATGTCAGAAGAGACCGACTACGAACAGGTGACTGGTGAGACGTGCCCAATTTGTAGCGAGAAGACATTGACCTTGATGGAAACACGCAAGGAAGTGCCCTACTTCGGCATGTGCTACCTCTTCAGTATGGATTGCTCAAGCTGCAACTATCACAAAGCTGACCTCGAGGCAGAAGAAACCCACGACCCAGCCAAGTATAGCTTCATAATCGAAAGTGAAGAAGATCTCAAAGTGCGCGTCATCAAAAGTTCGAACGCCACAGTAAAAATCGGCACTGTGGGGAGTATGGAACCTGGTGAGGCTGCAAACGGCTACATCACCAATGTTGAAGGTTTGCTGAACCGAATCAAGACGCAGGTCGAACACTTGAAGGCAGTGGCTGGAGACGAAGGAGACAAGGCCTCTGTCAAGAAAGCCAAGAACCACCTCAAGAAGTTGCAACGAGCGCTCTGGGGACAAGAACCCATGAAGATTATCTTGAATGACCCGACGGGGAACTCTGCGATTATCAGTCCGAAAGCAGAGAAGAAGTAAATTAAATTCTTTATCTACTCCAGAGTGGAAATCATTTTAAACCCTAGAGTACAACTTCTTGCATGGGGGTGTTTCGTAGGTGGTTGTAAGTGATCTTGAGAGTTTTCTAGAAGCACATGGTGATGTTCTGGAAGTGAGAGAATTAGGAGTCGACGGTGATGGTGTTCTCCGAGATATCGAAGAAACAATGCGACTTGCTGAAATCAGTAACAATCTCGCTGTTGTAGTAGAGGGAGCTCTGCACCCAATCAACTCCAATGAGCTGCTACACAGTACCGTCAAACGTGTTGCGGCCTTTGTTCCCGAACGCACCCTGCGGATTTACAATTACTATGTTGACCAACGCAATATTCTTGATGACGAAACCTATGATGCTCTCAAAACACCTTTAGCTCCTGGTGAAGAACTGACACGACTCGATACGTTCGCTGATCACCTCGTGACTATTGATAACGCCTTCTACCGCATCATGACTCGAAAGCATCCTGATGCTAACAAAAAGAAAGAATCAAAGAAAAAAGCGAAAACTGGCCGATACAACGAGATAGATCCCAATGCTGCGCGAAGTATTCAAGAATTGAACGCCAGATTTGATAGTGGGAAAACACTCAAAGGTCCTCGTCAAAACATCATCCGTTCAATAATCTTGGGACAGATAGAATCTGCCCGTGAAGCATATGTGACTCGTCGAGATGGCTATCAACAAGCAGTCTCGGAATTTGAAACACAAACCGAACTCCTTCTTGATGAAGGAGATGTTAGCCAACAAGCGGTCGTCCTTTCAACATGGGATGTCGGAACTGCATACTCGCATCTTAACAGAAATCTTGAGCAAGAGGACGGACTTCTTGAACATGAGAAGAAAGACTTTCTTCGTCGTCTAGAAAAACAGAGGCAGATATTAGAGGGTGTTGTTCCTGGATTATCTGTAGGTATCTATGATGGTATTAATGAAGAGGCAAAGTCTCTCGTCGGGAGGTTAGAAGGAGTCTTCACTGACACTCCTGATATAGCAGAAGAACGGAGCATTATCAATGACTTTAATGCATTATCTCAATCAGTTGAATCACTTCAGAATCCAAAACTAGGTGATATCACAAAGACTAAGATAGAACAAGCACCAATGGGTGTACGAAAAGCTCTTGAGCATGCTCAGGCTCATATAAAATTTTACCGTCAAGAGAAAGAACGTCTTGAGATTCTCCAACGATTCGTTACTGGTGACGCAAGTATTATCGACCCGAAGGATTATTCTGCTGCGGCGAATGTCTATTTGAAGGTATTCAATGCTCATTCATGGCTTAATCTGCAGCATTATACTGGTGCGCATCTTGTCGCCTCTACTATCAAAGAATCTTTCGAAGAAGTGGTACGACAACAAATTGCCGATGCAACTCTTGTATTGCGAGACAAGTATGCGGAAACAATCAGAAGTGGTGGCGAACCTTCTCCTGAATTGGAAAAAGAAGCCGCTCGTATGTCTGCCCTCATTAAGACTGCTAAGATGACGAAGCGAGATTTCAAGCCATTCAATAATTATATTGGTTCGTTAGAAGAACTCACCGAGCTAGAAGATGCATTACGAGAGCCTGCTGAAGCGCTCGAGACGAGAGATAGTCTCAGGGTATTAGGTAAGGCGGCACTTGATGGTTCATCCGACGCTGCGGGTGTCATCCAGATAGTTTCAGATTACAAACAAGCAGAACAACATATCTACGACATCCTCGGAGAGTTATCTCCGGAGACGCCGTTCATGGATTCTCTTGAAGGTATTGCGGAAGATTCTTTGTTGAACTTGCGTGGCCGTCTCTCGACTAGGATTCGTGGACTTATTCAACGTACGCGACGTGACGATCTCCGAAAACTTAGTGATGGAGAGCTTTCAATTAATCAACGGCTTATTCAAGTCATTGATGACACTGTTTTGGATGAGGATATACCTCTTGCTGAAGATGTTCGTAAAGAACTCACTAATCAGGCGACGTCCTATGAAATTGAAAGTCAACATCGGCAACAACCACTACAGCGTATGATGCGCTGGATAAAACATCGTGCTGATCCTTTCGGAGATAGAAAAGGTTATTTCCTTGATACGAATGTCTTTATCCAGAACCAAGACGCAATCTACACCTTTGGTGACAACATAATTTTTGTCGCTCTCGAAGTTATCTCCGAACTTGATAATTTGAAACGAAGTGATAGAGAGAGCGTTGCTCACTCTGCACGCTTAGCCAACAAGAATTTGGATAAGGCTACCGATCATGAACTCGATCAATTCAAACGAGGCGAATGCCCGTCACATCGCCGTATTGCACCGGGAGCGTACGCCTATGAAGTTGAACGTGATGGTATCAGCACAACAGTTGTTCTCTACGACCAAGATGAGGCATTTCGACGGAAAGCGTTGCGTGGACGTAGTGGGAATAAAACTGAGCGGGCTTTCTTTGCTCACAGTGCTCAAAAGAAAGAAGTCATGGACGACGCGATTATCCACGCAGCTCATCGGGCAAAACAAGCCCTTAACAGTCCGCTTCGCCCTTCATTACCTATTATCTTTGTTGCTCAAGACATTAACGCACGTATCAAGGCGAGATCTACCGGACTCCCGACACAAGATTATCGGCACGACAAGGTGGTTGAGAATACTTCTGGAATGTATACTGGCTATCGATATGTTACACTACCAGTCACACTCCAGAAAAGTCTCATGGTGGGAGATATCTCTGAGGAGGTTCGGAAAGCTATTCTCGAGATTTCTTTGGATGGTGAGAACATTGTCGCACCAAAGAACACTGAATGGGGACGTGACGCACCCCTCCTAGAAAATGAGTTCGTTCTTTGGCGGAATCCTGGCGTGTATGAACAGACTTGTATCTTTCGCTACAGACGTGGTGAACTCCAACCACTCGATTCTCTGAATGCAGATGCACAGGTTTTTCCACTTCAATATTTTGAAGAGAATCCTGGAGAGCGAATGATATATGGAGTCAGGCCTCGAAACGCGAAACAAGTCGCGGCGATTGACCTTCTCCTTGACCAGAGCGTTGAAGTTGTTTCTCTCGCAGGGCTCCCTGGTTCTGGTAAAACGTTCCTCTGCACCGCGGCCTTTCTTGAGATGCTTAAAGAAGAAGCATCGTATCCTTACGAGAAAGTTTACTTAACAAAACCTAATGTTTCTGTTGGTGAAGGCCATGGTTTCTTGAAAGGGACAATGGAAGAAAAACTTGGCCCGCTGAACCGTTCGTTCTACAGACACATCTACAACCTCTCCGTTGAACAATTCCAAGATAATGAAGCCGCTATCGAGGCTGTTCTTGAAGGAAGTATTGGCAAGAAGATTGAGCTCAGCCCTCTTGCGTATATGCGTGGTGAAGACATCAAATGGGGTATTAGGATTATGGACGAAGCGCAGAACACGCGTCCACACGAGATGAAAACGTTTGTCACACGTCATAGTGATCCAACTAAAACAATTGTTTGTGGCGACCCTGACCAAATTGATGACCCCCGTCTTGATTCTCGAAGCAACGGCTTCGCACATCTCCGCCTTGGATTCCTTGGCCAAGACAATTATGGCCATATAACGTTTACTAGGAGTGAGAGAAGTAGGGTGGCTGAACAAGGGCAGGATCTCTTACCCTTTACTGGAGGTCGACTACGTTGAACGGTGACCGGCAATCGTTGTATGGTGGACTGACTCGTCTCAGCGAGTTAACTGGAGAGTCTATTGCACGAGATGTATCTGCTGACTATGTTGGGAAGTTCGTTGGTCGTCTTGCTCTTCATGGCTATCTTGATCTTTCTTTGTCAAATCCTCTTCACGGTTTATCGGAACCGAAATTACGTGAGGGGAGTCATCGGAATACAAAGGAAACATTTGCAAAATATCTCGGTTCTTCTCTTCACATTGTCGTCGATAGGTCACTCCTTTGTTCGCGTGAAGACAAGATAGAAGAGCTTTCGCTGCGAATTGGTGATAAGACTATGACTCTCCCTGATCATCTCCGTAACTTGCCTGATGGCAACTTTCCACGTCGCTCCATTGAATGGATGCTCCAACGTATCGCAGAACAATACATATTTGACCCTAATGAGGACCATTGGGAAGATGGTATGGCTAGGAATGTTGGACTCGCTCTTGCTCGCGAAGTTGTGCGAACACAGCCAGCAACTCGTCTCAATGAGTTCTACACCTTCTTAGACGTTGTGGTTGATCTTTCTCACCCGCGTCACTAAACCAAAACATTTATATATAAGCTATACCAATATACGAATTAGTATACAGGAATACGTTGCGACGAGGTTTTACAAATGGCTCACCTACCCTGCAATTCCAAGCTCTACCACTATGATGGATACTGCTTCAACAAGCACCGTATCCCAAAGGGAGAGCTCGCAATCCCAGCACGAAAGTGTGAAAAAATCGATCAGGAGGCCGGTGTCGAGCAAGTCTCGACCATCATCAGCTGACGCTCACAACCTTCGTATATCTTCTACGAGTCCAAACGCCAAAACCTGACTCATAATCACTACGAAGGCAGAGAAGTAAACTCCTTCAGGAGCGGCCAAAGTGGCCGCTCCGATAGTATTTCTCGTGGATAATAGTCTGTAGTTGAAGAAAACAGAGAAAAGTGGATATAAGAGGTTTTACGAAGTAAGCTTCTTGAGTTCCTTGACCTTATCCTTCAAGAACTCAACAGTACGGCTGTTATCCTGCTGGTGCATGAGGTTGCCGCACTCGCCGCACTTGAACTCAATCTCCATAGCCCTGTCGAAATTGACGCGGTGGCAGGCATTCCTGCACATGAAGAACGTACCGCCTTCCTCAGTAACGAGGCGCTCTGACATCTTCTCGAGCTTACCAACGTTCATCTTATGATGCAACTGAGGCACCATATGCTCGTTGAAGTCCCAGTAACAGATGTACCAGCCCTTGATACGGTCCTTTTTACGCAAGAACATCACAATATTGTGCTCCAAGAGCTTATACAGGATATTCCTCGTTTCGTTGATCTCGAGCTCCAACTCTTCAGCGATAATGAATTCGCTAATCTTCGTCTTCCCCTTAAGGAATTCAACGATAGGCATCGCATGCTCGCCGACGAGCTCAACCACGACCTCCTCCGTCATCTTTCTTGTAGGTTTTGTAAGCTTTAGCTTTTGAACCATTTTCACACCTCCACAGCGCACTGTGTCTTTCTTTGGACTGTCATACTTTTTTTTAACCGACGTGCAGAATTCTGCGGCAAAGCAGACTCTGCATCCCCCCGTCAGTAATACTCTATTCTGGAAATTACCATTTATAATCTTTACGGTCTCTAATGCCCGAATTCGTATACTAGGAGAAGTGATGTGTGAGTCTCAGTTGATGAGTTCGCAGGAATACTCGCGAACGATTCTGGCACCTGAACAGGCAGCTTCGCACGCGTTCTCGTAGGTATTATAGCGGTGATTTAGCTTACCGCACACCGGAGCGTAGCCAGCGCAGGCGCTGCAATCATAGTTACTCGTGCCTGCCACAACGTTTCCAGTGATGCCACCTTTAGTTAAGGCGTCTGAACTAAAATCCGCATTGGAGAAGAGTCCAACAACACCAACAAGAGCAACAACGAGAACAATGACGAGGATAGCGCGTTCCATGAATCCACCCATCATGATTCAACGAGCTGAGATATATAAACCTTTGGGTGACTTTGACGCGAAACCATAGCAATATTTATAAACACCCTGTGCCGAGAAAGAACCATCCAAAAAGTAGGTGAGGTGACCTGCACCATGCGGTTCAATAAGAAAGCTTCTCTCGAGATAGGCGTCAACACCATAGTCATCCTAGTTATTGCAATGACACTGCTCGGCCTCGGCGTCGTGTTCGTGCGCAATCTCTTTGACAAAGTTGGCGGTACCGTCGACATCATTGAGCCCGGTGACATCAGTAGTCCACCGACGAGCGACAAGCCAATCAAGCTCGTTCCCAGCACGATTAGTGTGAAAGGAGGGAAGGACAAAAGCGTCGAAGTATTAGTATATAACAAAAAAGGGACGCAAAATTTCGATATAACATTCGGGGCGTGTAGTAGTGGCATCACGCCATATATAGAATCGATACCTGACGTGGAAATCGAACAAGGTGCCTACAAAGGATTCAAAGTTCTGGTCTATGCGGCTGAAGCGAACGGCGCTGGAGACGGGCCTGACATGGACAAGAAGATGGCACCAAAGCGCCACATCTGTCAGATTATCTCGACGGGTAAAGCCGCCAGTGATCCTGCAGTCTACACCGAGCAGTTCATCATGGACGTCACAGCATAGGGGGTATGAACAATGGGAAAAAACAAACGACACCTGACACGGCAAGAGGAGTTCGACCTCCTGAAACTCATCCTAGACAAGTTTCTCTGGCTCGGCGTGCTCATCATGGGCTACGGCTTCTGGCGAGTCATTAGCGCGAGCAACGACATCTGGTACGGACTCATTGTGATGCTCAGTGGCGCGGTTCTGCTGCTCGTCTTCATGGCGATTCTCGTCAGAGAATACAACTTCATGAAATGAAACTCTTTTTCACTCTCTTTTACTGGTGATGACGAATGAACAAACGCGGCATGGAACTCGCGGTGAACACGCTCGTTGTCCTCATTCTTGGCATTGTCCTTCTGGGTAGCGCGTTGACGCTCGTCTACAAAGTCTATGACAAAGCCATCGTGCTTCCTGACGAGATGAATCAACAGACCGAGCAGCAACTGTTTGATATGCTCCTCAGCAGCAAGCAGAAAGTGGCTGTGCTGGAGAACGTCAAGAATGCTCAACGCAAGACCATGGCGGTTTACGCCGTCGCGTTCCAGAACCATCTTGATGGAGCAGACCACACGTTCACTGTTGAGGTTGCGTTGAACGCGCCTCCTGACGAAGTGGATTGTGGAAGCCCTGTTAATTATGCTCTTTGCCCAGAACCTAACTTCCTCGACGTGGACTACACGCTCAAGCGCTATGACAGCAAAGCGGTCTATGTTGGCCTTGATGTTCCGAAAGAAGCGAAATCAGGTGAATATATTTATTCCGTGAACATCATGGATGACGGTGGAAACCTCTATGGGCGCACCAAGATTCACGTTAACGTGAAATAACTAGAAATCGAGCAATTCTAACAGTGCTTTCTTTGGGTCTTCCGCTTTTGTGATACCGCTCGCGAGCAGCACACCCTTAGCGCCTAATTCTAATGCCACCTTGACATCTTCACCAGTATGGATGCCTGCGCCGACGAGGACAGGAACAGATATAATCTCCACAGCCTTCTTGATAATCTCTGGCTGAGCAGAAGAAACACTCATCGTTCCACCAATCAGTTCCGGAGGCTCGACAGCGATGAATTCAGGATATAATGTCGAGAGCTCCCCGCCTTCTTCAGGAGTGGCTGCACAAATAACGACCTTCAGGCCAGCATCCTTGGCTTCACGCATCGAACGTTCGAGAACATCACGCTCCAAGCGGTGTTCGCTGTGGTTCAGCAAGGTGCCCGTCGCGCCCTCAGCCATCACGGCTTCTGGGAGGATGAAGCCAGTGTTCTGGCCAGGATCAATCGGGTCAACATGCTCGGCATAGACTGGGATGGAGACTGCTTGGGCGACGCGGTAGATGTCTGCAGCTTGAACAGCGACACGGATGTCTGCGCTCTTCTCTTTCGCGAC
>JAAOYD010000109.1 GCA_018221165.1 Candidatus Woesearchaeota archaeon
GGCCCCTGTAGTGTAGTCCGGCCAATCATACTGCCCTCTCGAGGCAGTGACTCGGGTTCGAATCCCGGCGGGGGCAGTTATCTTTTATTATGAGGAATACCATGCCCATCACGAAAAAAGAGCTAAAAGAGATCAAGGACGCGCTTGACGCGTCAGCTAGACCATTATTCTTGTTTGATGACGATTGTGATGGCACAACGTCGTTTGTCCAATTGTATAAGTACAAGAAGGAAGGAAAAGGCGTGCCTGTAAAAGCCTCTCCTGTTGTGGATGAGAAATACGTCCGCAAAGTTGAGGAGTATCAGCCAGATCTCGTCTTCATTGTTGACAAACCGGTTGTGAAACCTGAGTTCTTCGACAAGGTGAAGACGCCAATCATCTGGCTCGACCACCACAAACCGATGGATGTCAAGCGCTGGAGCAATGTCAAATGCTACAATCCGCGCATCCATGATGACGAAGACAATCTTCCTGCGACCTACTGGTGTTACAAAGTAACTGGCGGACCCTTATGGTTGGCAACTGTTGGTGCGGTGGCGGACTGGCACGTTCCTGACTACATCAAAGAGTTCGAGAAAGAATACAAGGACTTATTGCCGCCGAAATATAAGAAAGTTGAAGATTTATTGTTTAATCCAAAGAGCGGCGTTGGGAAACTGGCGCGCATCATCAGTTTTAATCTCAAAGGCACAGTGCAGGAAACCATGAAATCGGTTTTGGTGTTGACTCGGATTGAGACTCCCTACGAGATTCTGAATCAGACCACGCCACGCGGCAAGTATCTGTACAAGAAGTACAAGCGATTGGCGGATAAGTATCATGCGCTGTTGGAACGGGCGAAGGCAGCGTTCGATGAGAATGAGAAAGTACTGATATTCACCTATGAAGACGACCAGATGAGTTTAACTTCTGACCTAAGTAACGAGCTCTTGTATCTTTTTCCCGAGCAGTTGATTATGATTGCGCGGCGACACAACGGCGAGTACAAGTATAGTCTACGGAGCGCTGGCAAGTATGAGATTCCACTTCTCTTAGAGAAGGCCTTGAAAGGCGTTGAAGGCTATGGTGGCGGACACACCTATGCTTGCGGTGGCTGCGTCGCTGAGAAGGACGACGAGAAGTTTGTGAAAGCGATTAAACGTTTACTGAAGTGAGGGAGTGCCGCAGTGGTCAACCGGGCTAGGTTCAGAGCCTAGTAGCTTAGTGCTTACGCGGGTTCGAACCCCGTCTCCCTCATGAGCACTTGTGGTGTAGTGGTATCATTCAAGGTTCCCAACCTTGCGACCCGGGTTCAAGTCCCGGCAGGTGCATTTTTCTAGTACAATAAAAATGTTTATAAATCCCCTTTCTTGAAAAGCTTCTGTGGCTGTTGCTGACGATATGAATAAGCTTGGGAAGAACCAAGTTGCTCTTGACCAAAGCTTCAAATTCTTGCAGAAGAAGGTTAACGCGCTGGAGAAACGTGTTGTTGTCCTTGAAGGAGGAAACGCTTATGAGGAGCCAGTTGAGGAAAAGGCAACTGTCAAAGCTGAAAGCTCAAAGGAGTCCTCAAAACCCATTGAAAATCTCGGGTTCAAAATCTTTGGTGGAGTTGGGTTCATGCTCATCTTGCTTGGTATCTTCTTTCTCTATCGCTTCGCGGTCGATGAAGGCTGGATTGGCATCATGGGACGTATTGTCCTCGGTATTTTCTTCTCTCTTGCGATTCTACTCGCGGCGGAAATTATCAGAGGAAGAGGCTATGCAAAATTCTCGCAACTGCTCACTGGTGGTGGGCTAGCACTCCTTTATTTTACGTTCTTCGCGACCTATTACTTTGAACAATATAGAGAACACTTGGGAATGAGTCTCGAACTGAATACAATCCTCCTCACTGCCGTTCTTATTGTGGCAGTATTGCTCTCGCTCCGCCATGACTCAATGATACTTGCAGGAACTTCCTTCCTCTTTGGTTATATTTCGGCTTTCCTCCTTAGTCTTGCTGACGGTGCAGGCTTCACAATGCTGTTCTACGCACTCCTCCTCTCAGTGGGTATGGCTATTGTTCTCTGGAAGAAGAACTGGCCTCTTGGTGCTTACCCAGTAATTGCTTCGTATGTTCTCTACGCAATATTCTTTGTGTCAGAACGACTCTTACGATACAGCCCTGATAAGTCAGTTCCTGATGTGGTCGTTCCTGGTTTCATATACCTCATCGCGTTCTGGCTTCTCTTTAGTATACTCAGTCTCGTCCTTAAGGATGATGAGTTACACATACAAAACATCCTCATCGCGGTCGCCAACGCCTTCGTCTTCTTTGGCTTTGGCATTGCACTTATCTGGAAATATTGGCATTCATGGAGAGGAATTTTTGTTATTATCATAGCTGGTGTCTACCTTATCATGGCTGGAATAGCGAAACAACGAGAACTCAAGAACCTCTTTGAGACACTTTTTGTCCTCGCAGTCACATTCCTCACTATTACTATTCCTGTGCAGCTCCAAGGCGCCTGGATTACTGTCGCTTGGGCACTTGAAGGACTCTTCCTCATGCGAAGTAGCGTTAATCTCAAGAATAAGGGCCTTGCGGTTCTTTCTTACGTTCTTATCGCCCTCGCTACATTCCGTGTTCTCTTCTGGGACTCGCACGCATTAGATTATGGGTGGAGAACCTTTAGCTTCCTTGCTGTTATTGCAGCCTATTTCGCAACAGTATACTTCCAGGATGAGGATAATGCGATGAAAGGACTGCTCTTAGTAGGAGGAACAATCGTGCTTACGGTCTTCCTCGCTGTTGAAATCCTCGATCCAAAAGGCCTCTTTACTACGTGGAGTGAGAATGCTCGTATGGTTCTTTGCTCAGTTGCATGGGCGGTAGAATCTGTTGTCCTTATCGTTGCGGGCTTCATCAACCGTTCCAAAGTTTTCAGAGTTGTTGGACTTGTTCTCTTTGGCATAGTTATTGTGAAGATACTCCTCCTTGACCTCGGTTCCCTCAATGATATTTCACGCACCATCGTCACCATCCTTGTCGGGATTATTGCGCTTGTTGCTTCCTTTGTCTACGTAAAGAACAAGGATAAGATTAAAGCGTTCTTGGAGGAATGATTGTGGACATTCCTGAGATAGGTTCTATCAATCCGGAAGAAAAAACTGACCCGGAAGCAGCACCGAGTAAGCAAGTACCTGTTACTCAACCAGCAACTGGATTCTTCAGCTTTCATCGAGGACAGAACTATTACACAAGTACTGGCCGGAAAGTTGTTGATTTCTTTGTAGGGTTGTTACTACTGGTGATAATTAGCTTTCTCTTTAATTTTGTGCCACACGTTTTCAGATCAGTGTTCATGATACCTTCCATAGGTTTCTCGATATTTTCACTTCTTCTTTATCCATTATATATCGCAGGAATCATCTTCAGTTTTCTTTACGGCAGAAAATGGTTTGCAATAGGCATGCTTGTCAATATATGTATTTCCATCCTTTTGTTGATACTGACAGTTGCATTCTTCCTCATGATGTGGTGATACGATGAAACAAATCCTCTGCCTCGTGGCTCTACTCTTGCTCTTACCGACAGCTCTCGCTTTCTCTTCTGAGAATTGGCGTTATGTACAAACGATTGGCGTGTCAGATGGGACTGATGAGCCAGTAAGACTCACACTCGATCCAAGCTTACTTGCGCACGCGCAACTCAACGGTGCTGATCTTAGAGTAACTGAAAATACGAATGAGATACCCTTCAAATTATCACTCGAAGGAACTGCTGAACAGCAACGACCAATTACAGGTTTCACAACATCATCCACTCGTCCTAATTTCCGCTCAGTTTCTTACATACCAAGCAACATGATGGATGGGGACACTTCCAGTTACTTCCAAGCTGATGCGGCCGTCGACGGAAATGTCTCCTGGATAGTCGCGGATCTTGGCGCTTCGTTGTTAAGTACAGAAGCACGGTTCACAATGAACGACAACACTGGACGCTTTATTTCTGTTCAAGTTGAAGGAAGTAATGACAAAGCCTCTTGGAGTTTGCTAAAACAAAAGGCAAAAACAGGTTCAGCTGTTTCCTATGCGCCAAGCACCTTTCGCTATGTTCGATTCACACTTTGGCATACTGGCAATCTTGTTGTGAATGAACTTGATGTCTTTGGTGAGAGTAGTGGCTGGCTTCTCTTCAAAGCAAGCCCCGGACGCAACTATAATTTGTTCTATGGAAATACGCAAGCAATAATGCCAAAATACAATCTTGACGGACTATATACAATCGCAACTACACCAACAGTCTATGCTCTTGGTGAATACGTGAACTTTGCTTACAACGACGACGGTGATGATGATGGTGCGGGTGCCAATGATAATTGTCCCGCTCTTAATAATCCTGACCAGCGAGATAGCGATAATGACGGTTTAGGTGATGCTTGTGACAACTGTCCTTCCGTTTCTAACAAAGCACAAGGTGACCGCGATCACGATGGTGTAGGTGACGCTTGCGATAACTGCGCTTCACTCTATAACCCGAATCAATACGATGATGACTTCGATGGTGTTGGTTGGGCTTGTGATGACCAAGACCGTGATGGTGTGGCTAATAGTAAGGATAATTGCCTTGCAGGAAGTAACCGCGATCAACAAGATGTCGACAGAAATGGCGTCGGTGATGTCTGCGAAGATGATGATGGTGACGGTGTGGCAAACTACTTGGATAATTGTCCTGAAGCTGCGAATGCTGACCAAGCAGATACAGATGTTGATGTTAATGGTAATGCTGATGGTGTCGGTGATGTTTGCGACAACTGTGTCGCGGTCAAGAACACTAATCAACGCGATACTGATAAAGATGGGATTGGTGACGCATGTGAAGAGAATGACGGTGATGGTATTGCGGATACTCTGGACAACTGCCCCACTGTGGCGAATGCTGACCAAGTTGACTGGGACAAGGACGGTTTAGGCGATGCTTGTGACAACTGTCCTGAACACAAGAACGCAAACCAACGTGATATTGATGGCGATGGACTTGGAGATGTATGTGATGGGGAGGAGAGTAGGCTTCTCGAGCAGAAATGGGTAGTTTGGCCCGTTATTATCTTGGCGGTAATCATTCTTGGTTTCTTTGCTTTCAGAATGTATCAACAGCCTCCTGGTGGGAAAGAATGAGATTAGTTGTCTTATTCGTGCTCTTGCTACTTGTAACGAGTTGTACTTGGGAGGAATTTATCTCAGGTGGTGTGCAGGATAAGCAGGTAATTAGGGAACCTATGCAGGAACCAGCCATTCCTCGTGCCTCGGTTCAAGAAAAGGTTCAACCTTCAACTGATACGCCTATAGTTGTTATACCTCCAGAATCCACTCCTACGTCCACTCCTTGTTTCGGCTTGTCTATGGTGTGGAGTGGAATGAACCGTGACGACACCTACACCCCTGTGACTGATGCTTGTGATGGCTATCGTTGTCTTATGGGTTCGGATGTTACACCCCAATGTTATGCCACTTCTAACTGTGATGCGGGATGTAGGGGGGACTGTGTTTCTGTAGCTTCATGGAAGAGTCTGTGTCGCAATGCAGTTCCAGAACCTGTTCCTGAGCCTATTCCTCAGAAAACGGTCCCTCTCGAGCCCTTACCTGAAATAAAAGAACCAGCAGAACCCACTTGCGTCGACAGCGATGGGGAAGACCTTTATTCCCAGGGTTTTACCCTATACACTGAATCTTCTGGTGAGGAACATCGAATCTATGATTCTTGTGATGGGGATCATATTCACGAACGATTATGCCTCGAAGACACGCCAGAATACAACGATTATCGTCGCACTATTTGCCCTATGGGTTGTCGTGACGGCGCTTGTATCCGTTGATGTTCTTGCAGGCAATTCTTTTTTTCAATATAGAAAATAATTATAGTCTCACTGTTCAGTAGTCACAAATAGAAAGATTTATATATCAGTACTACCCTACAGTAGTTAGGGGATGGGAGCTGGTCTAGCAGATCTCTACGATCTCACGCTTCTACCACCTCACCACCCTTCGAGCGTTCCACGTTCCCTCCCCTACCTTTTTTTTACGGAATTCTTCCA
>JAAOYD010000110.1 GCA_018221165.1 Candidatus Woesearchaeota archaeon
AAAGGAACACAGGCTGACTTCCTCGCGAAGAAACTCAACATCCCTCATCTTTCCAGCGGCGATATGCTGCGTGCCGAGAAGCAGAGCGGCAGCGAACTCGGCAAAGAAATAGGGAAGATGATGGACCAGGGCGTGCTCGTTCCCGACGAGATGATCTGGGAGATGGTGCAGAAGCAGCTTGACGCTCACCCTGACGGTTGGATTCTCGACGGCTTCCCGCGCAAGAGCAGCCAGGCAGAAACACTCGACGCGCACGCAGCTCCTGAAAAGGTCGTGCTCCTTGAGTTACCTGATGAAGTGTGTATCGAACGCATCTCTGGACGACGTGTCTGCGAAATCTGCGGTAAGGATTATCACATCAAGTACAAAGCGCCGAAGAACGAAGGCGTGTGCGACGTCGACGGTGGTAAGCTCGTCCAGCGCACGGACGACACAGAGGAAGGTGTGAAAGAGCGGCTCGCAATTTATCACAATCAGACAGTGCCGCTCATTGAGCATTACGGTGACAAGGTCGTTAGAATCAACGGCGACCAAGGTATCCAGGAAGTCTGGGCAGAAATGCAGGAGAAACTAGGGATTTAAGTCAGGAAGTTCGTAATTCTCACAGCAGGGTGCCGAACCATAGACATGAGCAACTATTTTCTTTGATCCATCAGTCCTTTCCTCTTCTACAACTCTCACCTCAACTCGTTGACCACAAGCATCACAGAATTTTCGATTATCAATACGCGAGTCTATCATATACGTATTGACTCCTTGTCTCCATGAGAAAGTATTATTGCAGCCTTTCGCCACATCAGAACAGATTTCTGCAAGCACGACATCGAGATCTCTGAGCTCTATAAGTCGCTGTTTGGTATTCACTATGGGTGATGGAAAAGAGGTATCGCTTATAGTATTTTCGAGAACAGTGTCTTCACCAGCATGGTCGCGTAGCTGCCCTTGCCTAACGAGAATGAGATTGTCGCTTTTTTCTTACCCTCATTCAGCTCATCTTCTTCAAACTCACCAACTGAGAATTCCTTTACTTCCATGAAAGCCGGCCGTTCCGCACCTTCGAGGCTTAAATTTGGGAGCTGTTTGATGACGTAGTCAAAAGGCGTCAGCGAGTTCATCTTGAGGATGTCAGCCAAATACTTCTCCATAGCTTTATCCTCGCAGTCGTCCCCAAAACCAGGCAGAGGAACTGATTTATTTTCTATATTGTCGTTAATTCCAGGAAACGCCAAAACACCCAGCGAATACTTGACGCGCACAATGGAATCAGTCGTATCCTCAATGTAGCGCATGAGGATCTCGTTCCACAACCTACTCTGGAATGCGTGCAAATACATCTTCAACAACGGAACATGCAATATGCGGATTGCGCCGACATA
>JAAOYD010000014.1 GCA_018221165.1 Candidatus Woesearchaeota archaeon
CAGGACTAGGAGAACCAGTGACGGCGCTTCACCCCCGGACTAAAGCCACGGGGTACTCGCGCCTTTATTTTCAGTATAGAAAAGAATTATCTTCCATTAACTACATAAATCAGCAGCGAAGCGCAACAAACATGCGAATCCTCATTACCGGCGGCAGTGGTTTCATTGGACAGCACGCAGCAAAACACCTCCTTGCGGCAGGCCATGACGTGACCACGCTCGATATCGCTGAGAATGGCATTGATGGTGTGCGGCATGTCAAAGGCAGCATCTGCGACGCGGAAACCGTCGGAATAGCGATGGAAGGACAAGACGCTGTTGTGCATCTCGCTGCAGTAGTGAGCGCGGCTGGCAGCATCGACGATCCCGAAACAACTTACACCGTAAACATCGAAGCCAGCGTGAATGTTCTGGCAGCAGCAAGACTAGCAGGAGTGAAGAAAGCAGTTCTGGCGAGTTCAGCAGCGGTGTATGGATTGGAACCATCGACGCCGACGAAGGAAGACGAACCCTTGCAACCATTGTCCCCCTATGCAGAAAGCAAGATCGCAATGGAAGAACTCGCCACAGAAGCAGGATTACCAACAGTGTGTTTGCGATTCTTCAACGTCTATGGACCTAGTCAAAAAGCTGACTCCCAGTATGCTGCAGCGATTCCAGCGTTTGTTACCAAAGCACTTGCTAACGAACCTCTTACTATCTATGGCGACGGCGAGCAGACAAGGGACTTTGTCTACGTCGCAGACATCGCAAAAGCGATAGAACTCGCACTCACGAAAGGAACGGGAGTTATGAACATCGCATCAGGAAAGAAAACAAGTATCAATGAACTTGCAAAGACCATCATCAAGCTCACCGAATCAGAAAGTGATATCGAACATGCTGAACCGCGTGACGGCGATCCACGCATCAGCGCCGCGGACGTTAGCACAGCAAAGAAAGAACTTGACTTCTCAGCGACGACGGAGCTGGAAGAAGGATTAAAAGAAACAATTAGTTGGTACCAGTCTAATGACTAGTTTCTCCTGTACAGGTTGATGTTATAACCCGCTTTTTCCGGAGATTTATCGACGATAAGCAAGCAACACTGGACAAGCACGCACAACACTTATAACCATCTGTATCTTTGCTGCGAATATGGATATTGAAACAGGACTCGTCGTCTTCCGGGACAGGGCAATCAGACGAATACAACACAAAGGAGAGTGGTATTTCTCTGTCGTTGACATCGTACGGACACTCACAGAAAGTCCTAGCCCACGCCAGTATTGGGGAGTTCTCAAAGGAAGAGAGACCCAGTTGTTAACAATTTGTTTACAACTGAAACTGCCTTCTGTAGATGGTAAGTTCTACGCGACTGACTGCGTTAACACTGAAAGTGCGTTCAGACTCATCCAATCAATACCCTCGAAGAAGGCGGAGCCGTTCAAGCTGTGGCTAGCACAAGTCGGATACGAACGTGTAGAAGAGATTCAGAACCCTGAACTCGCACAGAAGCGAATGAGGAAGCTCTACAAAGCAAAAGGTTACTCTAACGCTTGGATAGAGAAGCGAGTGCGCGGTATCGCCATCCGCGATGAATTGACCGACGAGTGGAAGAACAGAGAAGTCAAGACAGCGAAAGAATTCGCAATACTCACTAATGAAATCAGCAAAGCAACCTTCGGAAAGACAGTCGGTGAATACAAGGAATTCAAGAGTCTCAAAAAGAAGAATCAAAACCTCAGAGATCATATGAACGATTGGGAGCTCATACTTACCATGATAGGCGAGAAGGCAACAACTGACATCACTAAAGAAACAGATTCCCAAGGTTTGCACGAATGCAAAGAGTCAGCGAACAAAGGTGGGAACATCGCCAAGAGGACACGAAAAGACATCGAGGGGAATATCGGCAAGTCAATCATTTCTGAAGAGAACTTCCTACCTCAGAAGAAAAGGCTGAAATTGAGAAAGTGACACGAACAACAGTCTATTTCTTCTTCCCAAACCGAACTTTCAAAATCTCCCATAATATTGAGAAGGAGTTGAAGATACTCTGGCCTTTCTGCTTGGAGTAGGCATCATACTCTATGGTCACCGGGACTTCGACGTAGGAAAGCTTCTTCCGCTTTACTTCGTACACAATCTCAGACGCGTGTGCCATCCGATCTCGCGTTATCTTAATCTTTCGCGCCGCTTTTGCAGAAAACGCGCGAAACCCGTTGTGCACATCCGATAACTTCACACCGAGGACAACTCGCTCGACGAGAATGGAACCTTTCAAGGTCACCCACTTATACCAAGGCATGCCCGGATGCTGGCCCAAAAACCGCGAACCCAAGACAACGTCGGCCTCGCCGAGTTTAATCGGTGTGACCAAACCAATAATCTCCGCAGCATCATGCTGTCCATCGGCGTCGAAGGTCACGACAACATCAGCTTTCCGCTTCAAGGCTTCCTTGATGCCAGTGCGCAGAGCAGCGCCTTGACCCTGATTCTTTGTATGCTTCAGTACAATCGCGCCAGCTTTCTTCGCAACAGCCGCTGTCTTATCAGAACTGCAATCGTCAGTAACAATAATGTTAGTATACTTCTCTTTTTTCAGTCCTTGCACTACCTTAGCTATCTTCTTCTCTTCATTATACGCCGCGATGACGATGAAGACCTTCATAGAAAATGTCAAAGAAGAATGAGTTTAAAGGTTTTATGGAACCTACACCAGGCCGTGCTCTTCCAGCTTGGTCCAGTCGACCTTCCAGACGATGATACGGCCCATGTTGAACGCGTTGCGATCACTGAACTTCTCGAACGCAGTCGTGGTCGCACCATCCAGGAAGAAGAGACGAGTAAACATCGCTTCGGCGTTGCGCTCGTCAGCCATAAGGACACGCGGCGAACCAGACAAGTCAATGATGAACGCTTGGTTGATGTCAGTACCAACATTGTAAGTCGTCATCGTTCCGTTCTCCACGATGATAATCTTCCCTGGCTTGACAGCCTCATTGGCGCCGACTTTGCGCCCACTCCCATCATAGAAGCCGATGGCCAAAGCACTCTTGTTAATATCAGTGAGGTTAACGAGCAAACCGTCAAGAATAGTATTGTAACCTCCTTGCTGGCCGACACCGATACGCAAAGGACACGCAATAGCAGTGCCATTGGCGGCGTAACCGCAACCAGCCCAGGAACTCGAAGGATAACTCGGCCAGGGACTGATCCAAGAGTTCACCGCAGTCTGGTCAGGCAAGGTCTGCATCTCATAATATCGTGCGGACGCTTCCTCTTGGGTCCAACCATACTTAGCAGTCATTACAGCAACAGCCTCAGCCTGAGGCTTGGTCCGGAGGTTCTGGTAGGCGTCAGCCCTAGCGAAATCCCAGGAGCCGAAGTGACCCCAGACACCGCCTTTTCCGACCATGTCAGCGGACGTGATGAAGTAGTTCTCAGGAGGCTCGCAATGCGTGTGATTCAGCACGACCTCGGCCTGAGCAGGTGACACACCCTCTTCAAGTAATCTGCTCCGCGCCTCTTCCGGCGGCAGCATGATGATCTCTTTCGTGAGCGCGATGGACTCGTAATCGTCATGAGAAGGTAAGCCTTCCTTGACATCAAGAACACCATATAAGTTCCCACAATCTACCATACGCAAGATAGCCAAGGCTTCTTTTTCATCAGGAGTGATGAGCGCGCGCCCTATCCAATGCGCATGCGGTACGTTCTGCGACGCGCCGTCGAATGTCACACCCCTGTCAGCGACGTACTTGAACCAGTGGCCAAAGTCCCACCACGAATTCACAATCGCGTCAGGTGCCGCTTCAGCATCAATCTGCTTGAGCGAATCCCACCAGGCATCGCTCATCGACGGCACCTCGTTCAAACCAGTCCTGTGACCAGCTTGAATGGGCTGGATAAGTAGCATGCAGAAAAGCAGGAAGAGAAACGGCGCGACCCAGTAACGGCTGAACTTGACATCATTGACGAGCCAGTCCTTCAGCAAACGATAAGCAGTACC
>JAAOYD010000111.1 GCA_018221165.1 Candidatus Woesearchaeota archaeon
CTACCTGGTGAGTATTCTGAAGCTGACGAGATGAGCGGCAGTCTCGCCTCCAGCCCTGATGAAGAGCGTTTGATGCGCAGCGTCCTTGAGAATGACGAGCAAACAATCGATGACGGCGCTGTCGTCGCTGAATCTATCAATCAAGGTGTGGGCAGCTTCACACCGGATCTTATGTTCCAGAATCTCGTGCAGGATTATCGTAACGCGAAGCGTTTGTATGGCGAGACCCTCATCCGCGCCCTTTCGGGTTACAGCCCTGACTATGTGCGGAAGAACGTGAACATCCCTGAGTTCCAACAGGCATTGCAACAACAGATTGAAGAGAATGTCGAGGCACTGAAGAACCGCGGTGTTCTGGATGAGCAAGGTGGTGTCACCGAACGCGCAATTAAGCTCGCGGCGCTTGTCACATACACTGAAGAGCTTGACCATCTGGTGAGTAAGGGGCTTGGCCGGAAAGCTATGAAAGAGCGCGACATCTATGGTGAGAAGGAAGATGCTGTTCCATACAAAAAAGGTAAATTCAGATTTAGAGATATCTCGTTGCGGCGCAGTGTCAAGACTGCTGTGCGACGTGGCCACGACGAAGTACAAGTTGCAGATTTACAGGCACACGAGCGCGCGCACAAAGGACGCATTCAGGTGGTGTACGCCATGGATGCCTCTGGAAGCATGCGCGGCAAAAAACTCGCCATGTCGAAACGCGCTGGTGTGGCACTCGCCTACAGAGCGGTAGAGGAGCGCAATGAGGTCGGCCTTGTGGTGTTCACCAGCAAGGTGGAAGAAAGCATTGCGCCGACGCAGGATTTCAAGTTGCTACTCCAGGAACTTGTTCGTATTCATGCTGGTCAAGAAACTGACTTGGCAAAGACCATCTTACATAGCGTAACGCTGTTCGCAAAGGAGGAGTGCACCAAGCACCTTTTGTTCTTGACAGATGCTGTGCCGACGAAGGGGAAGGATCCCTGGCGGGAAACGTTGGAAGCGGCAGGTATAGCGCGTGATAATGGCGTGACCATCAGCATCGTTGGTATCTCGCTCGACGACGAAGGCGAGAAGCTGGCGAGGAAAGTTGTTGAAGTCGGTCAAGGTCGTCTGTATCGCGTGACTGATATCGAAGAATTGGACGCTGTTATTCTTGAAGATTATGACGCGCTCTAAGCTGGTGATGCGTAGCCGAGTGCTCCTGCAACAGGCGGTGGTGAACGAGGAGTGCCGAGTCTTCGACGCATAAATTCATCACAAGTAATAATATCAGCAGTGGGTCGAGCGAGTTCGTCTTCCGAACGGGATGAGAGGATAGCATAGCCGTCTTGGAATACACGAACTGTACCACTACTGCTCAGCACGAGAACATAGCTGTCTCTGTGGGTTTTCGCGTAGTCGGCACTTGCTGCGATGGCGGTGATGTGCCAGGTACCGAGTTGGTTGCCTATGAGTCCAAAGTCCTCGGGTGTGATGTCTCCTTCAATGCCTCTATCTTCTCTGACGTAGGCACCCCAGTTCGTGGTAAAGAAATGCATTCTGTTCCGGTAAGAGTTACCATCCATGACGAGAGCACCATCAAGGTTGTCCTTGCTCACTTTATCGTAGGTGAGTATGTTGCGGAGCGCCAGTTCAAGATCTCCTTGTGGTACCCTGCTCTTCACTGGTTCGAGGAGTGCTGGATCGTAATGTGAGACAATAGTCGTCCCTGCGCCTTGTGAGCGTGCGTGCCCGTAGACATTGCTGAGGGTGTCGAGGACGAGGGAGAGGTTACCTTGGTTGAGAAGGCGTTCGCCAATACTGTTGTAGTGAAGCGTCTGGTCGGCGAGTGTGAACTGTCCTTGTGCTGCCATTGATAACCCCCTAGTTCTGCGCTGTCGCTCTCAATGAGAGTAATCAGAGTAAACTAGTATACAATAATGAATACTAGGATATATATAAATCTTTCTTTTTTGGTATACGAAAAACCACTCTAGAAGGCTGAAACAGCAATGAGTGGCACTGTGAGCGAACCTTTAAAAGGAAACGGCAGTCCCAGAACACTATGAGAATCTACGCGTTCGCTGATCTCCACGGCAATACCAAAGCGCTAGCGAAGATGCGGAAGGCAGTCAAGGAAGCAAAGCCCGACCTTGTCGTGTGCGTCGGAGACCTTACTGTGTTCGAACACGAGATGCGCCCGTTGCTGAGCAGGCTTCAAATGCTCAACGTCCCAGTACTGATGCTCCACGGCAATCACGAAGAAGAATCGCGCATGCGCAAAGCCTGTGCCAAGTTCTCCAGAATTACCTTCATGCATCTCGAGCACATAGACATCAAAGGATATACCTTCGTCGTGCATGGCGGCGGCGGCTTCGACGACCACTATCCCGAGCTCGAGGAGCAACTCAAGACCAAGGAATGGAAGGCACTCAAGTGGGACAAGGTCATATTCCTCAGCCACGCACCACCCCATGGCACCACACTCGACGATGTCGGCGAGCCTGATGAAGAATGGCATGTCGGCAGCAAGACCCTCACAAAGCTCATCAAGCGAAAGAAACCCTTGCTCGTCCTCGCAGGACACATCCACGAATGCTTCAACACCTCCGATAAGATAGGACAAACCCTCTGCGAAAACCCTGGACCGAGCGGGAAGCTCTACGACCTCAAGCAGCTCGAAGGGAAATCTTAAATAATGGAGATGAGTGGGTACAATCATGGACGTCACTGACACTGTCAACAAAATTGAAGCGAGTCCCGAATTCAAGGAGTTCTCCAAGGAACATACAGAAGCTTACCTCGCCCATATCTTCTCAATGCATGAACAACCCGGAGCATTCTCGCTCCAGATTGGCTATTTCTCGCCGAAGAGCGACAAGATGACGGTGTTCGAGACTGAGCCTTTGAAGCGCCTCCCGGACGATGAGACCTTCAAGAAGGAAGGTACAGTTGCCCAGCTCGACCTCGAGAAGGTGAAGGTCAGCATGGCCGAGGCTGAGGAAAAGGCCCTCCTGTTTCAGCGCGAGAAGTACTCTGCGGAGCTTGTAACGAAGATTATCATCGTGCTCCAGCACCTGGACGCCCAGGTCTATAATTTCACGCTTGTGACGAAGAATTTCAACATTCTGAACATCAGGCTAGATGCCACTTCTGGCGAGGTCGCAAGCCATGAAATGCGCTCAATCATGAGTCTCCGACAGAGTGACGAAGAGTAAGACGAAATAGTGTTTTCTCGACGATAATATTTGTTTTCCGTAGCCCCGTCCTATAGGTCTGCACGTCGGTTTTTCGATGGTAGAGATTCCTGATTCTAGGTCTCCTGCTATAGGTCTGGTCACAACAGAATATATAAAGCAGGCCAGGTGATATCTGTACTAGAATGGGGAAAGAAATTAGCTACGAGGCGAAGATCAAGAGCGCCTCTTTGAGTTCCTTCTTTGAAGACGAGGAGTAAGGGTTTTAAACCGGCCAATTCTTCTCGTCGAGCTATGGATGCCTATATTCGCGAGGTCCTTTCTGATGGCGACAGCGCCGTCGTGCGACTCAGTGGTTGCGACTACCGCTGCCGTTTCTGCAATGTCCCTGACCTCGTTGAGTTCCAAACTGGAGAGCAGCGGGAGCTACGCGAGGTCATGGCAGAGATTACCGCGCTCGCTCCAAACGCTGTGGTGTTCACCGGTGGTGAACCTTTGCTCCAGCGCCAAGCCCTTCTCGAGCTGCTCAAGCAATGCAAGGCCAAAGGCTACCGCACAATCGTGGATACCAACGCATCCAAGCCAGATGTCATCAAGAGTTTGCTCGCCGAGTCTCTTGTCGATGAGTTCCGCGTCGACGTGAAAGCCCCTCTCGCAAGCTTCGATAAAGTGACCAAAGCAGCCACCTTCTTCAAGCCAGCAGAAGCGCTGTTCATGGAGTTCACAGAATCACTCACGCTCCTCAAGAGCAATCAAAAGAACCTCACCTGCTCATTCAAAACAGTGGTCACGCCCAGCCTCATCTACAAGAAGGAAGAGTTCTTGGAACTCGGAAAGCTCCTCGATGGATTCCAGGGTGAGTGGCTGCTTGTTCCGTTCAATCCAGAAGTGACGCTTGACCCGTCGCTGCAAGGAGTGGCGCCGCCAACCGCGCGTTTCCTCGACACGCTCGTCGGCTTCATCAAGAAAGAATATCCAAAGTTAGATGTCAAGGCTTAGAGTTCTTTGTAGAGCCTGACTGCTTCTTTTCGCGAGTGTTCGATGCTCGTCTCAGCGTCAGCATAGACAACACGCACACCCCTATCTGCGAAGAACTTCTTGAACTGGTCGCTTTCAAAACCGGCTTTCACTTCAAGCTGGAACTCGTAGGTCTCAAACGTTGCGTCGTCCTTCTTTTCCCGAGCTGCCAAGCGTTTGATGACTTCATTCACGTCGCTCACCGTCGGGATGACAATGAGGTCTGGCAGCACTTCTTTGCGGAGGCAGAACGCGTTTCCGTCAAGCGCAGCCACCGCATCCCAATCCAAAGCTTCACCTTTGCGTGCCGCATCGATTGGCTGGTATATGAGAGAGGTGGTCACTGCTCGGCTTTGGATGATATCAATGCCTGCTTCCAAGGCAGGAATAATGACTTGACCATAGAGTTCTTTGCGGTCTTCGGCGTAGGCTTCCGCTATCTCTGTCGCAGGATATTCCTTGTCGGCCTTGATGAGCTCTTTTCGAATCTTCACCCCCCAGCCAACATAGGTTGGTTCGCTGCTCAGGATGAGGTCGTAGCCATCGAGGTCTGTGATACTCGGATGTGTACCATGCTCTTTCCAGTAGTCATGGAGGTCGAGGATTTTCTTGCCGTCCTTCGCAGCCTGCTCTTTCATCGCATCCAGGTAGACGCCTTTACCGATTCCGTCGAGCCCGTCGAGCAGCAGAAACTTTCCACGCATGAAGAAGTGGGCGAACAAGAGCGTTATATAGTTTGCGGACGAACAAAACATTTAAACGAGCCTTGGGCGCTTGAGGGAATGCTCGTCATAGGCTTCACCGGAAAGATGTGCGCAGGCAAGGATGCTGCAGCAGCCATCTTGCAACAGCGTGGCTTTGAGTTCCACAGCTTGAGCGACGCCATCAGAGCGGAAGCTGACAAGCGTGGGCTCGAACGGACGCGGGAGAATCTGCGGAATCTCGGGAACGAACTTCGTGCAACCCATGGTCCGAGCGTGCTTGGCGAGCGGATGAAAGAACTGATGACAACCGAGAAGGTTGTCCTTGTGAGCATCCGCAACCCTGCTGAGGTCGAGGCCCTCCGCCAGATTGAGAAGTTTGTTCTTGTGACAATCGATGCTCCTACTGAACTTCGTTTCGAACGTGAGGTGGCTCGAGGTCGCGAGGACCCGCCAGCGTCAGTTGAAGAGTTGTTAGAACGAGAAGAGCTAGAGAACAAGGCTGATCCGAACAACCAACAACTCGACGCGACGATGGCTTTAGCTGACGAAACCATTATGAATGATTCCTCGCTCCAAGAGCTGGGAGGCAAGGTACTCGCCTTGCTGGAGAAGTACCATGGCTGAGACTATCAAGGGCGAAGACGGCAAGGTCTACGGGAAGAATCCCGACCATAAGCGCCCGGATTGGGACCAGTATTTCATCGAGATTATGCATACCGTCGGGAAACGCGGAAGTTGCGACCGAACCCGTTCTGGTGCTGTTCTTGTCAAGAACAAACAAATAATCTCAACAGGATATATCGGCGCGCCTGCAGGATTGCCAACGTGCGACGAAGTAGGGCACCTCATCAAAGTTGTCTATGACGAACGTGGTGGAAAGCATAAGCATTGTGTCAGAACGACGCATGCAGAAGCAAACGCAATCGCACAAGCTGCAAAGAGAGGTATCAGTTGCGATGGCGGTACAATTTATTGCCAAATGGAACCTTGTCTTGACTGTTGTAAGCTTCTCATCAATGCCGGTATTAAACGAGTAGTATGTCAAAAGAAATATCACGCGGCCCACGATACTAGAGAAATGCTCAAGGAAGCTGGTGTGAAACTAGAAGTTATGAATAACGAAGAAGAAGAGTACGAGCACGCTCGCTAGTTCACAACCAACATTTTCTTTTTACTCGTATGCCCTGACTTAATCGTTACATTCTTCTTCAGCAGCTTCGAGAAGTACTTCTCTATTTCCTCATTAGCTTTCCCATCGATGGGGAGTGCCTTGACGGCTACTAAGAACACGTCCTCATCCATAGAATAACTGAGAATCTCAGTCTTCTGACTATTGGTTTTAACCTTGATGAGAATACGCTCTTTCTCGAGCAACTGAGGAAACTTCATAATCTAGCTCGCGTCGCGCCAGGTGTGGCCGCAGCCGAGGCACTTCATGAACCTTGTTTCTGGTTCGTCGCCTGCTCTCGTTTGCGCGGTCCAGTAGCCTGCGAGGCCGTGACCGCATTCCGGGCATTCCGTTTCCGTAGTGGGCAGCTTGCGGTCGTCTTCGCTGACCACTTGAATCTGCTCCTTCTCAGCGGCTTTCTCGCTGATGGTGGCCTTTTCCTTCCTGTTTGTGTAGCCGCAGCTGCAGGCGAGGAATCGCTTGCCTTTTTCCTGTTTAGGCTTCAGAATGGCTCCGCATTTCGGACAAAATAGCATCTTAGGCGCTCAAAGCCAAGGGGCTGTTTAAAAATATTGCGCTTCAGGTGCTAATTAGGAAGAAGTAGATTGAGCAGGTCAACAGCCCATATCTTGACGTAGCCAAGGAAGGGTATCCTAAGAACAGCCTTACCAACCACCATATCAGGGTGTATCATGTATTCATTGAGATCAAAGGTCTGCACCATAGCAGGGTTGTTGTCACCTTTGCTCGTGAGATAAACGGGATCTAGAGGGTTCTGGCCGATGTAGCGGTGGATGATAGGGTAGGGTTTTCTGCTCCAGTACACTATGACTTGACCTTCTTTCGCATTGTCAGGGTTAAGGCCTGTGAGGACCATAATGTCACCCTTGTTGAAGCCACCTTTGAAAGGGTAGGTTTGGAAGTCGAACTTGGTGATGTTCTTGCTAAGGTAGAAGTCCTCATTAGCGCTCCACCACTCGTCGAAATCACCAGGATGGTGTTCCATGCTCGAGCTGACGACCGCCACTACAGGGAACTCGGTATCGAGTACTAGTCCAAGTCCAGGGTAGAGAAGAAACTTGATGAGAACAAAAGCGAGAACGATGTTGACGAGCCAGCTGGCGAGGCTATCCTCGTGCCAGAGGAAGTGCCAGGTCTTTTTCCCACGCTCTTTCCAGTTCATCTGGCCCCATATTTTCTTTTTCGCCATCAGCTTCGTCGGCACGTCAGGGGATTTAAAAGTTTTCTGGACATAGCAAGTTTTTTAAATCTCGTTGAGGGAGTTGTTGGTATGAATCCCCCGAAGCATCTCACCGCCACCATCACGAAAATAGAAGCTGTCTCTGAGGAAGTGAAGCGTTTTGTTCTCGACCTGAGCGAGCCAATTACCTTCGTTCCCGGCCAGTTCGTCAATCTCCGCTTTCCGGGAGATACACGCTATCACGCGTTCAGCATCGCTTCTTCGCCGAAGATACAGGATTCGATTGAATTAGTAATCAAGAAAGAACATGAATTCACAACTAAGTTGTTCGAGCAAAGTGAAGGTGTTGAGCTTGAGTGTATGGGACCTATGGGTAACTTCATGCACGACCTCGATGGTGACATCGTTATGATTGCTGGCGGCGTCGGCATTACCCCGTTTCTCGGCGTGTTGCGTTGGGCGCGTGATTTCGAGAAGAAAGACCAGCATTTCTGGCTTTTCCTAAGCAATCGAACGCGTGACCGCATTATTGGCGAGGAGGAATTGCGCGAACTCGACAAGATGGAGAACCTCCATGTTGTGTTCAGCGTCACGCGTGAACAACCCGAAGGGTGGGATGGTGAACTTGGCCATTTCGATAAGGACGTCTTGTTGAAACATCTGAATTCTTTCGACGACAAAACCTTCTTCACCTGTGGCCCTGGCCGAATGGTCGAAGGTATCTGCAGCATGCTCGTCGATGCAGGCGTTCCTGAAGAGAAAGTGAAGCGCGAGAGTTGGGGCTAAACCTGCGTCCCACACCAATTACAATATTTACTCTGTGGATGAAGCTTAGCGTTGCAACGAGGGCAGAATATCATATCTCTTGCTGCAGCAGGTCTTCCATCAGGAGCTCGCGGTGTGGCTTCTTGTTCTTTCTTCCGGTTACCGAGTAAGAATTGTGTGGCGAGTTTGAACGCGCCAACGATGATGAAGACAACACCTACCCAGAAGAAGATAGCCATCACCTTGTTATCTGGAGAGCGGCTTTGCACAAACTTGCTGTAGAGCGCGATAGCAACACCAACTGCAGAATATGCCCATCCTGGGATACTAACCATTATTCACCTCTTTCATCATTCTCCCCATCTCCCCGTTTAAGTATTTTTTGGGGAAAAAATAAAAGCTTGGAGATTATAAGGACTTCATGGCCATCTGGGATGAGGACGACCTACGGAAGAAACGGAAGGAGAAGGACAAGTTCTTAGAGGAGAACTTCGAAGATCCTGAGCATAGCGATATCCTCGTCGAGAAACAAGTAAAAGAAGGCAAGCGAAAGCGTTAGCTACGCGGTTTATCTGCGTCGTCATCGTCGTCTGCATCATCTCTGAAGTCAAGGGCGTCATTGAAATTCTCGAGACAGACCGTATTGCAGAACTTCCACTTCCTGCCGTGGATTTCTTTCTCGATAACTACCTCATCTATCTCGAACGTGTGGCCACAATACGCGCATTGCGTTCTAATGTCCAGTTCCAGATGATCCTTGACCTCAGGCTCGTGCTCTGAGAAATCCGGTTCTGTCTTTTCAGCCATCATCACTTAATCTTGTTTTTTCCACCCATGTAGGACTGAAGCTTCTTTGGGATATTCACGCTACCATCATCATTTTGGTGGTTCTCGAGAATAGCGACCATAATCCTAGACGTTGCAATGGCAGTGTTGTTGAGCGTGTGCACGGTCCCGCGTTCTCCGTCTTTCTTGACGTAACGAATGCCGAGGTCCATGGCTTGGTAGACAGTGCAGTTCGTCAAGGACATAACTTCACCGTAATTCCCTGTCGTCGGACGCCAGACTTCGATGTCGTGGCTGCGGTGTTTCCACAAAGCAAGGTCACCGGTGCATATCTCGACGACACGATAGGGTAATTCAAGGTCTTTGAGTAGTTCCTCACTGTTCTGCATGAGTTCCTGATACAGTCCCTCACTTTGTTCTGGGAGACAGAAAACGAATTGCTCGACCTTGTTGAACTGGTGCGTCCTCCAGAGGCCTTTCTCGTTGATACCATGCGATCCAATCTCTTGTCGGAAGCACATCGAGTAACCTGCGTACTTCTTGGGTAGCTCTTCGGCCTTGAAGACGGTGTTTTCGTGAAGTCCAAGGATGGGATGTTCAGCAGTGCCAATGAGACATAAGGGGTCGTCACTCTTCTCTTTGACTTGGTAGATGCTCTGTTGGAAACCATCACTGTCCATGGCTGCGTCCAAGACATGTTTCCTGACGAGCAAGGGCGGTTCAACGTACACATAATCTTTCTTCGTGAGTGTTTCGATAGCGAACCTAATGAGCGCTTGTTGCAATAACGCGAGGTCGCCAGTGAGGTAATAGAAGCCGTTGCCACTTACCTGTGCGCTGGCGTCAAAGTCTGCCCAACCGTTAGCTTCGCAGAGCTCAACGTGGTTCTTGACTTTCGCTTTTGTTGGCGTTCCCCATTTCTTGATTTCTTTATTGTCTTCTTCGCTCGCACCATAGGGAACATCTTTGTGCATAATGTTCGGCAGTTTCGCGAGTTTTGGACGGAGATAGTCATGTTCGAGCTTGGTCATGCGTTCCTCAACGTCTTTAATCTTGTCAGGAATGGCTTTCGCTTGATCGAGGAGTGGTTTGATGTCGCTACCTTCTTTCTTGGTGGCATTGATGGCTTCACTGATTTTGTTGCGCTCTGAACGAAGGTTATCGGTTTCTTGTTTGAGCGTGCGCCATTTTTGCTCGTCCTCGATGAGAGCGTGTAGCACAGGAAGAAGTTCTTTGTCTCGCTTTTGGCGCTTGAGCGTGTCTTGTAGCTCGTCAGCGTGTTCCTTCACATATTTCGCGTCGAACATAGTCTTACCTTCGGCGTTTCCCTTTTTTTGCTTTTCCCTTCCAGTTACTCTTTCCCTTATTTTCTCTCCCTTTCTTCTTTTTCTTGTAGGAGTTGTCATGTCCTGGCAGTTCTTTCAGGTCGATACCCACGCCCAGTTTCTTCTCGAGTTCCCTGATGTTTTCACCACCGCGACCGATGAGTTCGGGAATGAGCTCGTTCGGTACGTACACTGTCGCCTTGGTGGCGCTCTGCATCTCGACCTCGACGTTGTCTGTCCAGTTCTGGAAGTATTCCTTCACGCCTTTCGCGATGAACTTGTTGACTGGGCTCTCTTTTGTCACTTGGGCACTCACAGGGATGACCACTGTCTGCTCGCCATAGGTATACAACTCAAAGACGAGGGTGCCGGATTGGAAATCATGCACTTCGACGATGGGACGGGCCAGGTCTGCTTCTGTCATGCCGCTCGGCACTTTCACCGTCATCCTGATGGAGAAGACTGAACCGATGGCACCATCCTTGATGAAGATAACCGTATCAACAACATGCGGAATGACACCGAGCTCGATGCGACCGAGGAAGCGCTGGATGGCTTCGATAGCTTTCGTGGCGTGCATGACGCCAATCATACCGACGCCAGAGAGTCTCATATCAGCAAACAACGCAAAATCATCCGTATTCCTCATCTCGTCGAAGATAGTATAATCAGGTCGTGAAAGAAGGAGAATATCATGAATCTCTTCCGCGCTGCCGTGACTCATGGCATACTGCGTGATATCATCAGCAAGTATCAGGTCACGTGGCGCTTCCACGGTCTTGATAATCTTCTGCTGCTTAGCGTAGTGTTCAGCCAGCGCTTGCGCGAATGTACTTTTCCCATGCCCCGGCGCGCCGGCGATGAGCAGGCCTTCCGCGTGTGCGTCCAGCCGTTCACTGAGCTTGTCGCTCATGTCATAATCATCAAGGGTCAGGTGCTTCACCGGCCTGACCGCTGTAATCTCGTAGCCATCACTGAAAGGAGGACGCGTAATGACAATTCTATATTTCCCAACTTGACAGATGGTACTGCCGGCTCGTTCAATCTCAACAAAGCCGTCTCGCCTCACTTGAGCGGTCTCGACAATCTGCTTGGCGTAGCGTTCGACATCTTCCCGCGTCACCTTCTTCTTCGTGACAGTGTCAAATGTCCATGCGCCAGGCTGACCACGCTTGGAGCGGATGAGGCAGTTCTCCTTGATGTGCACACTCATGGTGTCAGGCTTGAAGAATTCCTCGATATCCATCTCGCCTTCCGCGACCATCTCATGGAACTCAACAGGAACGCCTTTCGCATCCGCCACCGTGGCTTGCACCTTGTCGGCAGTGTAGAGCGTGGCTCCTTCGGTGAACGCGAGCTCTCTGATGAGGCTGTCAATCGCACCACGTTTCGCTTCGGCGATGTCCCATTCGCCCGGGCGTTCTCCTCGGAACTCCAAAACGAGCTTCTTCTTCGCGGCCAGGGCCTGTAATGCCCCTATCTCGTCCAGACCCAGATAGCCTTTCTCTTGGCTCTGGTTGGCCTGGTGCTCCAGCTCGGCGATGCTCGCTTCATGGATCATGATGACAGGATTCTTCAGCTTTCCCGCTTTGAGAGCCTTGCTGAGCAATCCTTCGATGAGTACTGACGTGTCTGGAACTATGAGTGTCTTCTTTGGTGGCATGAGAAGCTTGACTCAGGCGTGATTTATATGGTTTCTCACCCAGAGTCTTTTTATATGACTATCTTTCTGAAGAGACTATGATAAAGAAAGGAAGAGGAAAGCAAGCTTTCGACTGGAAGCTGTGGTTGCCACGCGGCATCGTCATCCTCTACATCTGTTTCCTGAGCTTGTTCGCGTTGGATGTCTTCAGCGAAGGATACGGCTTCTTGGAACTCCTGGTGGCTCTGTTCATGCATCTCCTGCCATCGCTCGTGCTCGTCGGCGTCCTTATCCTTGCGTGGAAGCGGCCCAAGTGGGGTGGCATCACCTTCCTCGTCCTGGGATTGATCTTCACAGTCTTCTTCAACACGTATGAGGACCTCATCAACTTCCTGATAATCTCGCTCCCCTTATTCATCACTGGCGGGCTCTTCGTCTGGAGCGGAAAAACTTCTTAAAGCCCCCTTTGTCTCAATGGGTTGATGGACCTTCATGACATCGATCAGGCGCTCTTCGAGGTGTGGGAGCACATCTGGAACCTGAAGTATCTCTTGCCGGTGAACGCACAGGAGGAACGAGACAAGTTTTTCTCGTCTGAAGACTACGAACCACAATTCAAGTACAGAGACTTAGATTTTG
Organism: Candidatus Woesearchaeota archaeon; assembly: GCA_018221165.1. GTDB lineage: Archaea > Nanobdellota > Nanobdellia > Woesearchaeales > UBA525 > UBA153. The sequence goes on from JAAOYD010000111.1 coordinate 12,409, forward strand.
ACGTTGTTGAGTACAAAGAAAAACTCCAGATTCTACAAGGAGAACTGGAGAACTATGATGAACCCATTGCAGTTCTTCTCTCCCAGAAGATTGAGAAGCTCATTTCATGGCTTTGTATGCTAGAAAATAGAGGAACACCAGAATTCACAAAACACTCCCTTGCCTACTATGGCACGCCCACACCTGAACTCATCACAAAAGCTGAGACTCTACTCTCGTTAAAGGGTTCAGCGAAGCGGCAGACCATATCTGCTGAACAGGCCGCAGCTATGCTTCAGGAAGAGGCTAACAAACTCGGTCTGCAGTGTCAGGTAAAGGTGAAGAAGGGGATGGCGTCTCGTGCTGATTGTGTCATGCCCGAGCATACATTATATTTGCGCGCAGATGCTGAGTTTTGCGAGCGCGACGTGAAGAAGCTCGCGGTGCATGAGCTCGGTGTGCACGCGTTGCGCGCCTATCGCGGCCAAGAAACTGGCTGGAAGCTGTTCGTCATCGGCACCGCCGAGTACGAGACGACGGAAGAGGGCTTAGCTGGTTTCAAGGAAGAAGCTGCTGGTGTAAGCTCGAAGAAGAGTTTGAAGACCAAGGGTGGCTTGGTGATGAGTGTGCACTGGTCGCTTGAGAAGGGTTTCCGTCAGGTCTATGAATTGCTGCGTGAGCACTTCGTCGAGGAGAGCGCCTATCGTTTGGCGACAAAGAGTAAACGCGGACTTGGAGATACCTCTAAAGCAGGCGCGTTCACGAAAGACTATATCTATCTGAAGGGATTAGGGATGGTCACAACATTGTCAGACAAAGAACGAGAGAAACTGTTCATTGGTCGTGTGGCGATTGAGGATTTGCCTGTCCTCTCTAAGTTCTAACTCAGCGCATTCTGTATCCAACGTTCGATATTGAGAAGACGTATCTGGAGTTTCTGTCCGAAGCTGAAGTTCTTCGGTTCAATGGTGAACGTTTCTGTTTCGTCGTAGCGTTGACCAAGCTTGTCTTCATAGCTGACTTTCACAGTAACGTCGTTGTTCTTGAGGTCGAGGCTTTCTCCTCTGATACCAAGGCTGAACTTCTGCGGTTGGAGGAACTCGTCCAGGTGCCATGATTGGGCGAAGTTGTCGTGCGTGATGCTGATGTCCACGTTCTTTGGCAGGGTTTCGCTCTTCTTACGCACGGTGAACACAATCTCTTCGTGCTCGTCGAAGCCAAGGCTATCAGGGTGTGTGAGTTCGATGAGTTCTATCTTCGCTTCGTCGACGCATTCATAGTGAGCGAGGGCGAAGAGGCTGACTTGCCTACTTTTCGCGGTGGCGATAAGTGTCTTGACGCCGGCATTCTCGCAGCTCGTTGTCATGCTGAACGTTTCTTTTTCGCCAGGAGCTACTTCAAGTCGTGTGCACTCTTTGTCGATGCAGGCTTGCACGAGGGTGAATGCAGTATTTCCTTTGTTGGTGAGTTCACAGTCAATCTTGACGTTCTGGTCGAGGTGGAGCGCTTCTGGATTCGCAACACACGCCAGGGAAGCGTCGTCGTTGTATGGTTTCTCATTCTCAGTGACTGAAAGGTATTCGCTGAAGAAGCTCTTGCCATAGGCAGGTTGTCCATTGCGCGCTCCGAAGCTTGCGCTCGCCATTTCGCGGAAGCCGGCGTAGATCTTGACGGGGAAGTCATAGTAGAAGCCTGGACTCAGTTGTTTCGTCTTGAGGATGTAGTGGAGTTTCGTCGTGGCGTAGGGTTTGAGGAGGATGTTGCGTTCGTGACTGTCCAGCAGTTCTAGATTCTCAGTGCGGGCCAATTGGAGGCGTGTGCTGACGTAATACGCTTTGTTGTTCTTCACTGTCGCGGTGATGAGATTGTAGCTGTCAAGGCCAATTGCGTCTTCGAACGGTTCGAGTGTGACACTGAACAAGTCCTGTTGCTCCTTGCGTTTTTCGCGCACCTGAACGTCGATATTGAGACTTTTCGTGATGAGATTAGCGTCCCTGGAGAGCATGGTGAACTCGACGCTGCTCCCGCCCGCGTCCAGCGCGTCCTTGAGCTTGATGTGTGTAGCGTCGACGTAACCATAGGTGCCGTAGGTGACATCGAAGGGCACCCAGCCTGTTTCCGGGAACCAGACTTCAGCCCAGCCGTGGCCGCCCCAGGGTTCAGCGAACTCAGGAAGGTTGGTGTAGCTCACACCACTGACGAAGCGCGCAGGTATTCCTAATGAGCGAAGCATGCTGATGAACAGTGAGGTCATCTCATCGCACACACCTTCTCGGTTCTCCATGACCCAGCTGCTTGGTTCGTTGGCGTTGGCGGCGATGCTTTTCAGGTCGTACTCGATGTTCGTCGTGACCCAGTCAGCGACGGTATAGACCACTTCGAAGAGATCGTCTTTGCCTGCTGCGAGCTGGTAGGCCTTGCGCATGATGTCTTCGTTCGTGTCAATGAGCTCTGCCTCTTGGGTGTACCATGCGATGTCTGCAGGTAGGCTGCTGATGGGGAAGACGACTTTGGCCCTCACAGGAAGAGCGAGGTCGCTTGTCTTGATGAGACTGGTGTGACTGAAGTCGAGTGTGGTCTGCCGTGGTTTCGTCCATGTATACTGATAAACCGCTTCTTCGAGTGACGCTGGTGGCTGGGTGACGATGTCCTCGACGGTTTGTCGATAGCTGTAGCGTGGGTACCAGCTAAGGTCCGCTTGGACGCTGTCAACGCGCCAGCTTCCACTTTCTGGGACTATACTGAGTTCGTTCTCGAGCTGGAGACGAAGGGTGAGATGGTCGAACTCGTAGAGATCTTGGTCAGGGGCTGCGGCGACAAGGAGTGGTAGGAGGAAGAGGAGGAGGTAGCGCTTCATGGGTGTTATCTCATTCGTCGTTTTTTATACTTTTACCCAAACAGCTGGTTTAGAAGAGTAAAATCTGCTATGTGACCCATATTATTAGTGAAGATGAGAATACCAAACAGGATAAGAAGGATGCCCACGACTATTTCAAAGTGTTTGAGCCAAGGTCCTGCTTTCCTGATGAGCCTGCTTGCCTGGGCGGTGAACGCGCCCACAATGAGAAAGGGGACTCCGAATCCAAGGCTAAACGCGAGGAGGAGGAAGAATGCTGACGTGGGGGCGGTAAGCGTGAGTGCGAGGATGCTACCTAACACAGGACCAACACAGGGCGTCCAACCGACGGCGAATGCCGCACCGAAGAGGAAACTGCTCGCGAGGCTGGGCTTGAGCCAGTCGAGTTTGAGATCGTAGTTCTTCTTGAGCGCTGGGAGATTGAAGAGACCGACGAGATAGAGGCCGAAGAGGATGATGAGCAAACCGCCAATTCTTGAGAGCCATATTTGGACCTGCCAGGAAATACTGGCAAGGATTGTCGCCAGCAGTACGCCAAGGAGGGAGAAGACCATCGCGAAGCCTGCGACGAAGAGGAGGCTGTGCAGGAGTATCTTCTTCCGCACGTTCGCATCCTGCTTACGCCGATGATGCACAGTAGTGCCAGCGAGGTAACCAAGATATGCTGGGATAAGTGGGAGAACACAGGGGCTAAGGAAGGTGATGAAGCCGGCGAGGAACGCGGCGATGATTGAGATATCCATGCAGTCTCAAGAAAAGAAGCTGTTTAAAAGAGTTTGGTCTAGCCGCCGAACTTGTTGTACAGCCACGCGACGACCCAACCACCAATGAAGCCATCGATGAAGCCGTAAACCGCTCCGAGAACAACGCCGAGCCATGTGATAGCGTAGCCTGGATAAAGGGCCATCCATACGTTGAAAAAACCGTTACCGTAGTCAAACAATACTGCTGCTGTGGTGCCGACGAGCATAATCGCTCCCCATAATGTACCGCCTGCAAGTCCTAACGCTTTCGCATTCCATGCCATATTATCATCCTCCCGCACTAATACTGCATCTTAAGGAAGTATTGTTTATAAAAATTGAGGATGTTGCCCAGATCTTCACCGATTAGTATAGCTGAGACGCAGTAAAGGGTTTCATAAGTACACTCCGGATCTAGATATCCAATTGTCGTGTAATCAGCGGTTCGAGGTGCTTGACGACAGGGTGATCGCGGTGGATGCTCTCGACGGTAATCGTCGAATCGACACCCCAACGGCCGATCTCGAGAATCAGGTTGGTCATCATGTCCTTCAGCGGCAATTCACCGTGATAGCGAATTAACGCAGACAGACTGTCAATCATGATGTAATCAACCTTATGTTTAATAATCAGTTTTCGTAAAAACAGATAGACCTTGAAGAGCTCCTCGACGGGAATGACGTACGTGGTCTTGGAGATCGACTTCATTTCCTTGGCTTTCGGACTGGAATCAATAACAAAAAATTCCTTGCCGAGGGAAGCGCGTTCCAATAAATCTATGACGAAGTCGTAGCGTTTATTGAAGCTAATATAGCACGCCCGGTTGTATTGCCGTGCGGCCATACGGGCAATCGTGGTCATATAGGCCCACGAATCGTCCGAATTCATGATCATGACTGTGTGCATAGGCTGTCTAAGATAACAGCAATATATAAATTTTCGGGTCGGCGTTTCATTTATTGGTAAATGTATAGAAACGCCGAGAGTGGGATTTAGTTGCAAAACTCTTATTAATGGCCACTTCCTAAAACCTCTATGCCCCTCTCAGAACGACTCATTAAGATTATTGGTATCTATAGTCTCCTCTTCGTCTCGGTGTTCGGTTTCATCGTCTTCGCAGGACCATTTAACGCTGCAGAGAAAGCTTCAGCGATGATGCTGGCTGGATTAATTCTCATATGGATTGTTCTGTGCGGTTCGCTTATGTATCTTTTTCGAAAACCAATCGCTGCCGTAATGAAACGCATCCCGATTAATTGGAAGCTGCGCTTTGTTCTTTTTGCAACAGTGCTCGCTCTGTTCGAAGAAGCGATAACCGTCGCGATGACCAACCTGGCCCCTGTCTTCGGCTCGACGGTGGCGGAAGCACACATCACTGCCTCTGCAAATTATCTCCACACTGTTCTGTTCCACAGCGTCATCGTCTTCATCCCGATGTTCATCTGCTGGGCCTTCCTCCTCGGACGCTATGATTTCACGCCACCGCAGGTCTTCCTGCTCTTTGGCTTGACCGGTGTCCTCGCTGAAATACTCATCAGTCCCTACGCTTGGTTCAATGGCTTCTGGATTTTCGTCTATGGACTTATGATTTTCCTGCCAACATATTCAATTCCTGAAAGAGATGTGAAAAAACCAAGATGGTATCATTTCTTGCTGGCCATCATCCTGCCACTTCTCTGCGCACTTCCAATAGCTATCATCGTCATAGCTGTGAAAGAAGCGCTCGGAATAGTGTTGTTTGTCTAGAACAGTTTCTGTTTCTTTCTCGCTAATTCGAGCGTCTTCTCGAGGCGTTTCTCCTTTGTTTCAGAACGCTTTGCTTGGGCAATCCACCGATAGAATATCTTCTTTGTCGAGGGTGGATAAAGCTCGAAGTTCTTCTTCGCAAGAGAATCTTTTGCCAATGCCTTTTTCAGCTCAGACGGCATTGTTGCAGTCTTCCCCAGAGTAGAATCAGCAATCGGCTGCTGCAAGCCTCGCTTATACGCTCGCAACCCGGATGGCTGCATTCTCTTTCCCATAATCAACTGCTTCGCATACCCCATCGTATTCGTCGACCATTTCCCTTTCGGACCTCGCTTGACAAAGTAACGTCCATATCTATCTTCGTCTATTCGCTTGAGTGTTGTATCAATCCATCCCCAGCAGATAGCTTCTTCCATCTGTGCACGATGCGTCAAGAATGGCTTCCCTGTATGTCGTTTCCAGCTAATCAGGAAGACCTTGGATTCCTTCTCGTGGTTCTTTACGAACCACAAATGGAGTTGTCGACGAGTCCTGACAGTAAGTCGGGGTATCAAACGCCGAGACTGAGATTTGAACTCAGGATCCCCGAAGGGACGGGATTAGCAATCCCGCGCAATACCAGGCTATGCGATCTCGGCCTGGAATGTGAGACCTAGGATTCTTTTTTAAAGCTTATGCCTTAGCGAGCTCCTTCTCTCTCGCTATTGCCTTCCAGGTAACGTAGACGATGAGATTGTCTTTCCAGCCAGTCTGGCGGAAGTGCTGCGCAATATCTTTCGGAGAAGCCCCTTGTTCTAGGAGACGCATGGCGTACTCTTCTGCTGCGAGATAGGGATCGTCGCTCATGAGGAAGAGCTTGGCTGTTTGGTCGCTCGTCCAGCCTTCTGCATGGAGCTTCTCGGCGATGGTGTGAGGCTCATATCCTTTTGAGAAGAGTTCCTCAACATATTGCTCTCCAGGCTCGTAGGGGTCAGGCGGTAGAGTCTTGGGAGTCCAAATCATGAAGTAGAGTGCACCACCAACAAGGCCTGCCGCGAGTAGGATGAGGAGGAGTGCCACGTGGAAGATTGGCTTCTCCTTTTCAGGGATGAGAGGTTCAGGTTTGGACTTTGCTTCTTCCTTCATGGCTGGTTCGTCCTCAGCCGAGCGTTCTTCTGGTGCGAGTTCCTTGAGGGATTCGAGCACTAGTTGCGAAATCTTCTCGTGGACCGCTCGAAGTTCGAGATCTGCTTTGCCGTCTGCGACTTTCCAGAAGGTTATCGAGAGGTCGCCATAGTCGTCGTTGTCAAACTCAACCATCTCTTTCTCGCCTTCTGAGAGTATCAATTCCCTTCCAGCGCCTCTTCCTATCTTGACATGGACTTTCTTTCCTTTGATGGAGAGCACTGTGATTTCTTGTTCTTTCTTGTTGATGGGGAACTTGACCTTCGCTTGCGGTGGGAAAGCACGACGATAACCCTGTGTCACCTGCTCCTTCGTAAGAACGAATGTTGGCGGACCACCGAAGCCACCGCCTCCTCCGCCACCGCCGCCGCCTCCACCACCAGTACTTTGCGGGGGTTGAGGGGCTTGACAAGTTTCTCCTTGACAAACATTAGTTCCAGAGCAACCACAAGTACTGCACAGATTAACGAGCGTACCCGCGTTACAGTATTGTGGAAGAGTAGTTGAGCATTGGCTATATGGAGTACCATCACTGCACGTTGATAGGGGAACACCACCATATTCATATGCACCAATATCTGGCGCGTCGTCTTGCGGAATCCCGTTGCCGAGGTAATCTTGCGTGAGGCCAACATCAATGCCAGCATCTATTGCTGGTGAACCGTCTTGAAGTGTGAAGTCGTGGAGGGCAATATTAGTAAGAAGCGGATCCACTTCGACGCTGTTACTGCATCCAGGGCTTTGACTAAGAGTGTCACAGTATGCTGCGTCCCATGAGTCGTAGGTGTTGAAGAAATCGTTGTCGTCTCCCCATATATCATTTCCCCATTGTATGAACCCTGCACGTTCGGTGCCGAAGGCGTTGTTCTCGTAAACGTTGCCTGAGCCGTGGATGCCGTCGTTGTCACCGCCGTTGTAGGCACGGATTGCCAATGTGTTTCCAAGGAAGATGTTGTTCTTCACTTCATTGTCGCTGGTTGAACCCCAGTTACCGTCACTTTGGTATGGGGCGAGATGTAAGCCGATATATCCATCGACGATAATATTATTGTAGATCTTGTTCCTGTCTGAGGGTGTTCCGATTCTAGCGTCGATTCTTATGCCAGAGTTGGTCCATCCGCCTGCCAGGCCTTCTTCTTGTGCATTGTTGTAGAGGATGTTGTGATGGACAAGTACGTCGCTGTTGCTCTCGAGGAAGATGCCGTGCCTAGCGTTGTCGCGGACGAGGTTGTATCGGACGATGTTAGGCTTGTCCGGATTGAAGGAAGAAGCGTAGTCGAACCAGATGCCGACGCTCGACACACCGGTTGGTGAATTGACGATGCCATTGTCATGGACGTCGTTGTATTCGATGATAATGTCTTCCATGCCCGTCGGTCCCCAGAACTTGATGCCGCCGGTCCAATGTTGTTGATACGCTCGTTCTTCCTGATACACCGCACTCCCGTAGACCTCGTTGTTCCTGATACGGAAGCCGGACGCTGTGCCGCCGGTGTTGCTGAAAGTTATGCCTTGGCCGCCGTTGTAGCGCGAGATGCTGTCCTCGACGACCATGCCGCCGAAGTCATCATTAGAACTCATCGCGATACCAGACATCCAATTCCATTCTGCAGTGACGCGTCGGAACGTGATATTGCTTGATCTCCAGCCATTAAAGCCATCATCGTTCGACTGGCTGACCGCAATATCCTCGATGACGACATTATTGTCAGCGCCAAACGTGATAATGTTCCACGCGTTGCTCACTTCAATACCTGGGAGGTTCCTGTCGTCAGGGTCGCCAGCAGTGTCGTAGAGGTAGAGCGTCGGCACCCCGCTTACATTCTCCCAATACCAATCGAGATGGCCTGACAGGTTCGCAACCTCGTCTTCCCTGTCGCCGTAGGTTCCATCAATCCATATCTGACTCGGACCTGGCGCATTACTAGGGGGTGTAACAGTAGCTTGCCAGATATCGCCCGAATACAGTGTCCAATCTGAGACGAGGATGCTGCCCTTGAAGAGCGGTTTCTCGCCGGTGCCGTACGCGCCGTATCTGGTGGGCTGGCCGGGAAGACCGCCTAGCGGACCCCAACCACCACGCCACATATCGCCGCGCTTGAAGAGAACAGTGTCACCGGCGACAACTGGCGAATCCCATCTCGTCACCTTCTGCGGGGTCTGCCACGGTGTCGCTAGTGTAAGGCCGTCGTTCGCGTCGTCGCCGTCGCTTGATGAAACATAGTAAGTGGTTCCAGATGATGGTGGAAGCTCAGTAATGATTGTAAGCACGTCGCTGTAGGTCCATGAGCTCTCGTTGAAGGGATCAGTTACCCTAATAGCACATTCCCACTGCTCTCCCTCAGAAGTCTCAGCGCTGTCGAGCATGGTCGAGAAGGACGTTCCTGGCACGTAGCTATTATCGAAGTCATAGGAAACCTGAAGGCCACCGTCCCTCCACCATTGGACACTCACATTCATCGCGTGCCCGTCGTCATCGAAGAGCGTCGCGGCACAGGTGAGGTCTTGATCAGGCAAGTTAGTATCGCCTGGTGTGGTCAGCGTCGGCAGAGAGGAATAAGGCGGAGAATACATCGGTGCCGCTGCACAGCTCCCGTCACCTTGGCAGACGTCGGTACCACTACAATTACACGTACTGCACTGGTTGATGAGCGTACCACCACTGCAAAAGAGCGGCTGATTTGATGAGCATTCATTGTAGGGCGTGCCGTCACCGCAGGTTTGCGCCACTGTCCCGTCTGACTCATACGCTCCTAAATCTGGTGCATCTCCTTGCGGTATCGTATTGTCATCGTAGTCTCGAGTAAGACCAACAGGAATGCCCGCGTCAATCGCTGGCGAACCTTCTTGAAGCGTGAAGTCCTGGTTGGCAATGTCAGTGAGGAGTGGGTCTTGTTCCATGCTGTTCGAGCAGCCCGATGCTCCGCAATAGAGCGTCTCCCAAGCATCGTATGTATCATAGAGATCAGGACCCCAGCCATCAGGTCCCCATTGAATGAAATCGTCCCTCTCAGGACCAAACGCGTTGTTCTCGTAGACGTTGCCTGAACCAAGGACTTCATCATTGTCGCCACCGTTCCGCGCCCATAACGCGAGCGCGTTACCGTCGAAGATATTATTCTTAATCTCATTGTCCTCGATGAAGCCCCATCCGTTATATCCAGTCACATCAGAGACGCCGTTGGTAGCCAATATCGCGACGCCGATATGTCCGCCGCTGATGATGTTATTGTATATCTTGTTCCTGGCCGAGGGCGTTCCGCCCCGTGAATCTATCCTGATGCCTGAGTTGGACCACAAGCTTCTATCCTTGCCCTCTTTCGAATTATTGTACAGGACGTTGTGGTGGACGAGCGCATCGCTCGTGCACTCCAGGAAGATGCCGTGCAGAGCATTGTCATGGATGATGTTATAGCGAATTATATTTGGGTTGTCAGGGTTGGTCGGCGAGGCGAAATCAAGCCATATTCCAACAGAGCTGACGCCAGTCGGTGAGTAGACGACGCCGTTGTCATGGACATGGTTGCGCTCGATGATGATATCATCCATGCCTGTCGGCCCCCAGAACTTAATGCCACCGGTCCAATGCTGCTGAAACTCCCGCTCTTCCTGGTAGACGGCGCTTCCGTAGACTTCGTTGTTCCTGATGCGGAAACCGCTGGCGACGCCTGGTTCGACGACGGCGAAACCTATACCTTGGATGCCATTGTAGCGCGCGATGCTGTCCTCAACCACAATATCACCATAGTTGATATCCGAATTGAACGCGAAGCCGCCAAGCCAACCCCATTCGACCGTGACCCGTCGAAACGTTATATTGCTTGATCTCCAGATGAAAATGCCGCGCTGGTTCGCCTGGCTGACGGTGATGTCCTCGATGACAACATTATTGTCTTGACCCATGTTGATGATGTTCCATCCCTGAGTGGCTTCCACACCAGGGCCGTTCCTGTTGTCCGGGTCGCCGTTGGTGTCGTAGAGGTAAAGCGTGTCGGTGGTGTCGTCCCACCACCAGTCGAGGTGACCAGTGAGGTTCGCGACCTCATCTTCCCTGTCACCGTAGGTACCGTCAATCCATATCTGGTTCGGTCCGGGCGCAGTATTATAGGGTATGACTGTAGCTTGCCAGATATTGCCGGCATAGTTGGTCCATCCCGTGACGAGGACGCTGCCCTTGAAGAGCGGCTTCTCGCCGGTACCATACGCACCATAGGTTGTCGGCTGGTCAGAAAGGCCACCTATCGGACCCCAACCCTCGCGCCATGTGTCACCACGCTTGAAAAGGACGGTGTCGCCGGCCACGAACGGGGAGTTCCATAACGTAATCTGGCGGGCAGTCTGCCATGGTTGGTCTATTGTTCCTGGGTTGTCATCGTTACCTTCGCTCGAGGAGACGTAGTAGGTTGTGCCGGCTCCTGGTTCCACTACATCTGGACTTTCGAACGCTCCTCTTGTCGGTGCTGCCAGGTTGACTGGTCGTCCGTAGAAATCACCGTCGGCGTAGATGTCAACGCCGAACTTAGCAAGTGCTGCTGATTGGATGTTCTCACCGACCCAGTCATTCGGGTCCGTCATTGAGACAGGTGTATAATCATATGTGTTCTCATCTTGGAAGTTGTAGTCTGTGCCACGGTCGAGAATCTTACTGTTGAGGCCGAAGCCCAGCTGACTTTGCATCTCTTCGAAGGTATATATTTGCGGATTATAGTCTCCCTGCCACCAGAAGCAAACCTCGCCGCCAGGACAGTCTTCATCGCGAAAGCAGCCCGGTGTACCGTCGCTGCATGTTCCGTCAGAGGTTCCCCATGCAATCCTGTTGTTGCCTGTGGACCAGATATTGTAATCAATCTCTTCACCACCAGTTAGATCTTCATGAGTATATCTGGTCGCCCAGGTGACCCAACCGCCACTGTCGCGCACATAGACGTTATTCTTGAGTATGGTGTCCTTAGTTGAGTAGAGGGCTACCACGTCGCCGTTGCCACCTCCCATGTCGACGGTGTTGTGGACCATCCAGTTGCCCGTATTGAATATCTCGTCACCCATGTAGACTGCGGCCATGCCGTTCGCTTGATTCGTGCTTCCGATGACGTTGAAGTAGTAGAGATTGTCGAAGGTCGAATGGCTCGTTGAGATTCCTGCACCCCATGAGTCTCGGGTGTTGTCGTAGATGAGATTGTGGTGGATGGTCGACTGTTCGGTGTAAAACTCATAGAGGATGCCTGAGGCTGCGTTGCTGTACGCGGTGTTGTGGTGGATGTCCATATACTTGATGCCTGAGCCGACATTGAGTTCAGAACCATCACCTCCGCATGAGAGCGCACCACAATCAACGCCGACACCTTTCGCGTCGCAGTTGGAGGAAGGGGTGTTTGCATGACTTCCTGTTTCATCGCAGCGCGCGCCACCTTCACGAGCCTGGACATCTCCTTCGCAGACGCAATCAGTATTGATACCTGAACCATCAAAATTAAAGCCAGAACCGCCACCAGTTCCACCACTACCCATTCCGCCATTCTCATAGGCGCTGCTATAACTAACTTCGTCACGCTTGCCTTGTCTTGGGAGACAAGCCCCTGAACAGTCGGCGTCGCTGTCGCAGCCAGTTATACCATCGCTACAGTAACGGGGCATACCATTCCACCAGAACATACCAAGACCGTCACCGTAGTTGTGATACAAAGTGTTGTTGCTGAAGAACAAGCCTGTGCCCTCAAAAAATGGATTGCCAGTGATTCCGACACCATCTCCGCCATTGTCGTGGACATCATTGTTCGTGAACTTGAGTTTTGCGTCGTGATATTTTACATTAGGTCCGCCATATTTGAAGCTAGTCCCGCCATTGTAGCGGAGCTCGCAATTGTCGATTATGTATCCTTCACAAGGTATTCCCTGGCAGTAATTCAAGACACCATTTGCAGTCCCGTGCTCAGCAATGATGTTCTCAATCCTGATGTGATTTGAACCCATGAAATTGATAGCGTTATCCACTTGTGGAATGTGGACAGCACCCCAGCGCGAATCAGGGTCGCCACTGTCCGAGCGAACATAGACTGTATCATATCCAAGCCCATCGGCGTTGCCATAGGCAAATTGTTGGTCGAGTACGAGTGTTCCAGGTGTGCCGACGAGGCAGTCATCGCATGTCACGAGCTTGTCGCCACAAAGCTGTCCTGGTTCAGAGGGACAGGAGCCTCTGTTAAAGACGTCGCCAGTATCTGAGAAGAGTCGCCATTCGTAATAGCTTCCGACTTCCTTCTCAACGATGCGTTGTGAACCCGTAACAAGATAATATTCGTTCGTGCCTGAACCGCTGGCTTGCCAACTCCATCCTTCAGCGACAGGATCAAATGCTGTCGAGAGAATGGGCTTCTCTCCAGTGCCATAGGCCCCGAAGGTGATAGGCTCTGCCTCTGTTCCCTGGGCATTAATCTTTAAAGGTGCATGAGAATATGGTGCAGATTCTTCCTGTTCCCGGAATGTTTCGCCGCGTTTGAACAAGACGCTGTCACCTGGCTCGAGACTGCCTTGTATCTGCGACACCTTTAGCATCGTCTGCCATGCAGTTCCTTCAGTGAGTCCGTCGTTGGCATCACTCCCACCGGTGGCGTCGACGTAGTAGGTCGTGCCTGATGGCCGCGGAGCTTCAGCAGTCAGTTCAATGTAATTAATGTCATACCAACCCGTTTCTGCAACAAGACGTAGGATGTGATTGCCTGCTGTGAGACTAAATGGTCCACTCGTGAGCGTCGTCCAGCTGTCAGTGTCCCAGTTCCCGGTAATCGGCACAGTAATTGTTCCTGTTACATCAATACCATCTACCTCAAGATGGAACTGTCCGGTGTCGACTTCACTCAGCACACGGAAGCCAAAGGTATACTCGCCACTACTACTAACATCAATAGTGTATTCCATCCATTCGCCTGGTTCGTTCCAGCCGATAGCGTGACCAGTATCAGTAACACCACTGATTGTCTTAATGTCAACTTCTTCCCCGTCACGATAGGTTGAATCACCATTGTTCGCGGGAGTTGTGTCAGAATATGCAAGACCAGAGCCACCAGTATCAAAATCTTCAGCCTGAATAATTCCTGGAATAGTATGAGGACCGTTATAGGGTGCTTGCGCTGGTAACGGAAGTATAAGGATGTCGTTGCTCGTTCCCCAATCACTTTCGCCGTCAGTGTCGCGCGCTTTCATGGAACAGCTCCAGGTTTCGCCAGCACTCGTATTTATGTTCGGGAATATTGAAACAAACTCGACACCGCTCACTTGCGGTCCGTAGAGCATAACAGTGTCAAGCACGCCGTCTTTTGCCCATTGCACCGTGACATTTATGGCATCCCCGTTTGGATCATTAAGTGTCGCTGTGCAGTGCAAGTTCTGATTTTCCAGGTTGCTTCCGTCCGCGCTCGTCAGGATAGGTTCAGGAATGTCAGGAGAAAAAGGAGGTGCTATGAGGCAACTTTCATCACCTTGGCAGTCCTCACCCTCAGGACAATAACATGTACTGCACTGGTCTATGAGCGTTCCTGCGCTGCAGAAGAGCGGCTGATTTGATGAGCATTGATTGTAGGGTGTGTTGTCACTGCAGGTTTGTGGTGCAATCCCGTCAGATTCATATGCACCCAAATCCGGCGCAGTTCCTTGGGGGATTATGTCGCCGTTGTAGTCCTGCGTGAAACCGAGGTCGACGCCTGCGTCGATTGCTGGTGAACCTTCTTGGAGCGTGAAGTCATCGCCTACAGGATTCATGATGAGTGGATCGCCTTCGACGCTGTTGCTGCAGCCGGGCGTGCCGCAATACACTGTTTCCCATGCATTGTAGGTATCCAATCGATCAGGACCCCAATAATCAGGGCCCCATTGAATGAAGTCAGTAAATTCTGGTCCGAAGTTGTTGTTCTCGTATACGTTTCCCGAACCGTGGACGCCGTCATTGTCTCCGCCTTCGAAGGCACGGAGCGCTAAATTGTTGATGTCGATGAAGATGTTGTTCTTTATCTCATTATCCTCAATCATACCCCATCGCATGACGCCATCGATATCTGAATTCCCTTCGTAAGCTACGAGGGTAATGCCCGTCTCTGCCTTGACGATGACGTTGTTGTAGATCTTGTTCCTGCTGCCACCTTCACCGCCACGGGAGTCGATCCTGATTGCTGAATTCGCCCATAGACCAGATTCTCCTTCTTCTTGTGCATTGTTGTAGAGGATGTTGTGGTGGACAAGAGTATCGTGGCCGCTTTCTAGGAAAATTCCTGTCCTGCCTGTGTTCTGTATATTGTTGTATCTGATGATATTTGGGTTGGCGGGGTTAGTGGGTGATGCGAAATCCATCCAGATACCGACAGGGCGCGATTGGTAAAGCGCACCATCTGAAAACGTTCCCGGACCGTAGTTGAAAGGCAGGCCGTTGTCATACACGTTGTTATGTTCAATGATGACATCATTCATGCCGCCAGGACCCCAGAACTTGATGCCGCCAGACCATCGCTGAGCATCAGTCCAGACTCCTTGGTAAATTGCGTTTCCGTAGACTTCATTGCGTCGTATGCGATAGCCAGACGAAGTGGAGGCAGCTGTTCTCATTGTGCCGAAACCAAGACCATTGATGCCGTTGTAGCGCGCGATGCTGTCTTGAACAATGATATTGCCGTGTTGAACGTTACCATGCGTTGATAATCCTCCTTCCCAATTCCATTCGACAGTAACATTCGTGACCTCAACATTGTTTATATTATAGCCGAACATACCTTGGTTATTCGAGTGACTGATTGTAAGATCTCTGATGATGACGTTGCCGTTTCCGAAGTTGATGGGTCTCTCGCGTTGACCTGCTTCAATCCCTGGATTGTTTCTATTATCCGAATCGCCCCCTGTATCATAGAGATGAAGTATACCGCCTTCCCAATACCAATCGAGATGATTAACTAATACGCTATTATTTTGTCTATCGCCAAAAGTTCCATCAATGAAAACTTGCTGCGGCTCCACCCCTACAGGTGCTTGCCAAAGGTTTCCAGAACCTGTCCAACCAGTAATGAGATCGCTACCTTTTATTATTGGTTGCGGACCTGAACCGTACGCGCCATACGTGATGCGTTCAGTAGGTGTACCTGCTCTCGTATCGAACCGTTCCCGCCAGGTCTCACCTCGTTTGAACAACACTGTATCGCCTGGCTGTAGCGGGAAGCCACTCATTTGATTTATCGTTTGCCAGGCGTCTCCTTCGCTGAGGCCGTCGTTGCTGTCACTTCCACTAGTAGCATCAACATAATAGGTGTAGGGTGGCCCACTTACTTGTGGCGCACAGCTTCCGTCACCTTGGCACACATCAGTACCAGAACAATTGCACGTAGCACAATCATCAATTAAAGTCCCTGCGTCACAATATTGTGGTTGATTACTTGAGCAGGTGCTATAGGCCGTACCGTCAGAACAAGTACTGGGTGCTGCTACTTGTCCATCCCAACCCGCAAGCCTAGCCATCATCCACCAGAACGCCTGGCCTTTCATCTTGCAGTTGTAGCCATGGCTGTGGGCACAGCTGAGGAGATTGAGGCAGTCGTCGGGATGGTTGTTGCACCAGTCGGCGCACCAGTCGCAGGCGTCGCGCGTCGTCGGATAGAAAACCCCTGCCGGGTCGTAGTTCTCGATGTCCGCGAAATCATAGAGGACCATATTGTTCGCTATGGCGTAGTCGCGGACCATCTGGTTGTTCCTAGTCGTGGTCTCGCGATCAAGCCCGTTGTTGGCCAGGTGACCGGTCATGAGGATGAATTCAGTGTTCAGGTACTCGCTGTTTAGCCCCGCCATGTTGTTGAGGTAGCGCTGTACGGTCTCGACGGTATTGCTTGATTGCTCTCCGCACCAAGACCACATCGAGAAATCGTAGTTTCCTGTATCGACGACCGCTCGTGTTCGGTCTAGTCCGGAAGTGCCATCCCAGTAATCGCCTGGTGTGATATAAGTCTCGGGCGGGTTGCCGTCGTAGATGCGGAAGGCGGGTGGAATCTCCTCTGGTGGGAGCCCTTCTGTTCCTGCGACCCTTCTTGCGTAAGCATACTTTGTATCTTCATTCCTCCAGTAAGTGAGACCAGTATTTAATTGGGAGCCGTGAGAAGTATGTGCAAAGTGCATAGTCAGCAATTTTGCCTGCTCAAGCCATTGGTCGGGAATCTTGCTGATATTCGCAGTCGTATGGTCTATGATAATAGGTTCGCTCCAGGCAAATACTACATTGATAGCTAAGAGTAAGATAAAAAAGAGTATTATATACTGCAGTATGCGACGCATCTACCCTCAAGAGCTTTTTCCCGTAACGCACCTTTTAAATGTTCCTCTCAAAGAGGTTCTTTAGGTATCAAAATAAGAATTCTAGAGAAAAAGTAGCAATATCATCAAGCCAACACCAGTAAGCATTGCCAATAATTGCGCCACACTTCTGGCTGTCCGTGTTTCCTTGTGCAGTTCAGGAATGAGGTCGGTGCCTGCGAGGTAGAGAAAGGTGCCAGCTGCGAATGGGAGCAAGTATGGAATGATGGGCGCGAGCGCATCTTTGAAGAGGAGTAGGAGGATAGCGCCGAGGAGCGCGGTCAATGCGCTGAGGAAGTTCACCAGCAACGCTTTCATTCTTGAAAAACCAGCGTGGATGAGCACGGCGAAGTCGCCTATTTCTTGCGGAATCTCATGGAAAAGTACAGCAACAGTGGTTGCGATACCTGTGGGGATGCTGACGATATAGGCAGCTGCTATCAGGATGCCGTCCATGAAATTGTGCACGCCGTCGCCGAGGAGGTTGACGTAGGCAAATGGCTTGATGTGATGATGGTCTGGTGTGTGGTGGTCGCAGTGCGCGCCGTGGCAGTGGTGCCAGTGGATGTATTTCTCCAGGATGAAGGCTGCGAGGAAGCCACCAAGGAGCGTTGCCGCGACCGGCAGGCCAAAGCCGATTTGTTCGATGGTTTCTGGCAGGAGATGGAAGAAGACGCCACCGAGGAGCGCACCGATGCTGAAGGCGACGAGTTCTAAGAGAATCGCTCTAAGAGTCTTTTGCTTGAGTGATAAGAGCGCGAGGCCAACCAGTGAGGCAAGGCTGACAATAAGGACGCTGACGATTGTGTAGAG
>JAAOYD010000112.1 GCA_018221165.1 Candidatus Woesearchaeota archaeon
CCAGAGATGGAGCTCGACGATAACGGAGTGCCCGAAGCACCTGGCAGGCTCGAAGAGACTGACGAAGAGAAGGAAGTGAACAGCGACTTCCTCGCCAAACTCGAGAACCAGATTGACAATCTCAGCAAGAAGAACGACGAACGTGATGAGGACGAGGACTTCAAGTCAAGCGCTTCTGAAGAGGCTGCTGAAGGAGAAGAAGCAGAAGAGGGTGCTGAACCTGCGGGAGAAGAATCACCAGAAGAAGCTTCCGGAACGGAAGAAGAGCCTCCTGCAGAAGAAACGCCCTCAACTGAAGAAGAAACCACAACAGAAGAAACTCCAGAACCAGAACCTGCTGAAGAAACTGAAACTATCGATGCGTCTGAACTTCCAGCATTGGAAACCACTGGTGAAACTAAACGACCATCGCGTTCCCTCGACGACATCGAGGAAGAAGCAGCGGAAGAAGCAACAGAAGATCCAGAAAAGAGCAATCCTGAGATTTAAAGGGGTGGGAAGTATGCATGAGGAACGTGTAGAGTTCGACAACGGCAACGGCGCTAAGCTCGTTGGTATCTTCATCATGCCCAATGAGTACGCACCCATCGTCATTCTCGCCCACGGACTCGGCAGCAGCAAAGATTCTGGTTCATACATCGGTTTGCAGAACGGCTTCGCAGCCTTAGGCATCGGCACCTTACGCTTCGACTTCTATGGCCACGGCGAAAGCGACGGCAAGTTCGAGAACTTCACCGTCAGCGAAGGCATTCGAGACGTGCAACAAGCCTTCCACTACCTCCGTGCACGATACCCACACGCGAAGATTGGGCTAACCGGCAGCAGCATCGGTGGCGCGGCAGTCTACTACGCAGCACCTGACCTGGACATCACCGGCGTCGCACCCATGTGCCCCGCTTTGGACAACCAGAAAGTCTGGAAGAAACGAGCAGGCGCGGCGAAAATCAAGGAATGGGAAAAGAAAGGCACTATCACCTACACCACCTACGCCGGCCAGAAGAAAAAGCTCGCTTACCACTACTACGAAGACGCCGGGAATCACGACCCGGAGAAAGTCAAGATTACCGCTCCTGTACTTATCGTCCACGGCGACAAAGACACTACCGTTCCCTACGCTAGCAGTCAAGCCATCTGCAAGAGCAAAGGCTACACGCTGCTGAAGATCAAAGGCGCAGACCACAACTTCACCGGTGACGGCCAGCAGGACAAGCGCATCGACGCAGTCATCAACTTCTTCGTCGCTGACTTCAGCATGGACCCTGATCACACGCACGCGAAAGTGCTGTGAAGAAGAAGCTCACTCTAAACCATACGATTCCATGAAGCTCTTGATGACTGAGAAATCCTTGAGGTAGTTGAATCCTTGTTCTTCAAGTCGGTACAACTTCTTTCCTTTCTTGTCGGTCTTCTCGCTGATGAAGCCTTTTCCGATGAGGATGCCGAGGTACTCGTTGAGCATCTTCGTCGAGAGGTTTGACTTGTAGAGGATGTGCGTCGGCTTCGCCTCCCCTTTCGCGTTGATGGCGGAAAGCACATCATGGATTATTTCGCTCCGTTCACGTTTACGCATCATTTTCTGAGTACCAAGAGGAAGTTCGCGAGGATAAGGCAATACGCGACAAGCTCCAGGATATGTCCAAGGACATAGAAGAACTGATGATTGACCGCGATGAGGAAGTGGGCCTTCGCGATGAAAAGGAAGAGGAAGGCGAGCGCGATGAGCAAGGTCTTCCATTGCCGGTTCTGCCGATAATTATCGATGAAGTACCAGAGGATGAAGCCGAGATAGATGGTGGTGAGAAGGTAGAATATCGTCAGGATATTCGGGATGAAGATGAACGGAAGGAGCGTGATGGCGAGGAGGAACCAGAGGAGACGCTTGTTATGGCTCTTGCAAGTCATAAAGAAGAGGACTGCGAGGCCGAGCAGCATGAAGAGAATCTGCAGGTACATACCGAGTGTCTTGAAGAACATTATCTCCGCAGCCTTCTGGAGAAGAGGGATGTTCTCAGTGGCTTCGATTATCATAAAGCCGTTGAACACAGTCTGGGCGATATAGGAGAGGGCGATGAGAAGGAATGCTCCACTCAACAATCCAACCTGACGTTCTCGGGTCTTCCGGTAGATCTGCCACGCGAGGAACGCAACCGCTGCGGTGATGACTGCGAAGATGCCTTCGAGTAGGATGTCATACCCGACGAACCACTGAGGAGAAAGATAGATGAGTGCCACTTCTCCCGCATCCCCGCAGACGCTTTTAAATTTTATGGAGCAAGAATCAGATTCACGCTTCCTGGACTATATTAAGCACTGGGTCTTTTCAACAATCATGATTCGAAGAGGTGGTCTATGATGAGTCGGGAAGAGTATGCACAGCTCCTTCAGGAGAAAGAGGACAGGATTCTGGACTGGGAACGCTACGGTATCGTGCCGAGCCTCGAAAGTATACGGCAAGAGGCGATGCTATGACTGAATTCATCACGCTCCTGCAGCTCGGTGACATGTTCCCCTTTGAGAAACAGTTAGAACGACAGCATATGCCCGAACGCTTACGACCTGGTTGAAGCGCCAAGGACGATAATCCCCCAAAACGCATCCCCCACACGTAAAACCCTGCGGTCACACTTTCGTACATGACCCGGGGCTTTCTTCTCATAGTTCTCAGAGGTTAACACC